>DATGLU010000182.1:0-4993 GCA_035294045.1 Roseiarcus sp.
CAATCCCCTCCTCGCCGAAATCGGAACCTTTGTTCAAAGCTGGCGTTCGCTCCTCCCTGGAACAGGAGACTCGCCATGGATACGACTATCCAAGAGACCGGCACTTTGATCGCCGCGGATAAAGTACAAGGCACGACCGTATACAATACCGCCGGCGAAAATCTTGGCTCGATTCAGGACGTGATGATCGACAAGAAATCCGGCAATGTCGCCTATGCGATCATGTCGTTCGGCGGCTTCCTTGGCATCGGCAATAAATACCATCCGCTGCCGTGGTCGATGTTGAAATACGACACCAGCAAAGGCGGCTATGTCGTCAATCTCAGCCGCTCGGTATTGGAAAAAGCGCCCAATTACGCCGCCGGCAACCCTCCGGCTTGGGGCAACCGCGAATACGAGACGAGCATTCACGACTATTACGGCGTCAGCCCGTATTGGGGCTCGATGTGGTGAGCGCGTTTTAAGAAGCCCGGCCTCGGCCGGGCTTTCTCGACGCTTCCCAATCGCTGCGGCGGCGCGGCCGGGAACCGTCCTTGGCGCGCCGCGTTCCCTTTGAAATGCTCGTCAGGAGCGGCCAATGGACGTCGCCAGCAGAACAATCGGTCGAACCGGCGTCTCCCGCAGAGGCGCCGCGGCCGTCGTGCAACGCGTTTCGCCCCAGCCTCCTCGGAGCTGGATCGGGCGATTGCTCAAATCGATCGGCGATTTCTTTCGCCATCGCCGGTTCGTGCGCAATCGCGCCAAGCTTCGGGGGAAATACGGTCGCGGCGCGGGCGGATAGGAGCGGCAATGGCTGCAAGCGACAACAGATCGGTGACAAAAGACCCGCGCGACCAGAGTGCTAGCGCGATGAGCGACGAGGCTTCCGCCGCCGCGGCGGCGACGCTGGAAGATCTCAAGCAAGCTTCGCTCGATCTGAAAAAGCGGATCGAGGGGAAGCGCCCGCCGCATCGCGAGCCGGCGGCGCCGCCGAGCGACGAATTGCGCAGCGCGGAAGTGCTCGACGATCCTGAAAATCTCAACAATCAATAGGCGGCCGGCGCGTCGGGGCGCGGAATGTCGCGGTTGCGCCGCGATTCCTTGCCGCTTGCCGCTGCGGCGCAGTATAGAGCCGCCAGCGACGCTCAAGGAACGAGTTCCGGCCGATCACGATGGCGGCCCCCGATTCTGCTTTCAGGGCCAATCCCGACGAACGCCTGCTCCAGCCCCAGACATTTGAGAAGGGGCGCGGCCGTTTCGTCGCGCCGCTCGGCGCCTGCCTGATTTACGCCCTGCTGATCGGGCCGGTGCTGCTCGAAGACCTTCTGCACCCCGAAGCGCCGGCGGCAATTCAGGAAATTCCGGTGGAGATCGTGGTCGAGCAGCCGGAGCAAAAGCCGCCCGAGCCGCCGGCCAAGTCGCCGCCGGCGAAGCCGCTCGACGAGCAGCCGGCTTTCGACGCGCCGCGCCTCGCCAACAACGCCAAGCAGGAGACCTTGTCGCCCGACGAGCCGGCGAAATCGCCGCCAGCGCCGGAAGAGGCGAAGCCGCCGAGCCCCAAGCCCGAGCCGAGCAAGACGCCGGACGCCGCTAAAGAGGACGCGCCGCAGAAAGAGCAGGCCGCGCCTTTGGCGAGCGACGCCGAAGCCTCGCCCCAGGGCGAGGCGCCGCCGCCGCAAAAGCAGCCGAGCGAGGAGCACGCCGAGGCCGAAGCGCCGAAAGACACCGCCTCCGACGCCGCCCGCTTTCCGACTTTCGAATCCGTGCCGGACATTGATTTCGGCGCGCTGGCAAAGCCGGCGCCGATCGCCGGCGGCAAGGCGAAAGCGACCTATCTCTCGATCATCTATGGGATGATCATGGCGCGGATTCATTTCCCGGAGAACGCGACGCGTCCGGCCGGATCGAAGCTCGAAGGGACGATCGTCTTCAGCGTCGACGCGATGGGCGGGCTGATCCAGCGCAGCATCGTCCATCCGAGCGGCTCGCATGCGCTCGATCGGGCGGCCTACGAGGCGGTCGGCCGGGCCGCGCCGTTTCCGCGGCCGCCCAATGGCGCGCCGATCGGCTTGCGCTTCACCTACGGCGCGAACTGAGGCGGCGGCGCCTGGGACTCGATTCCACCGGCGCCGTCTGGCCTTCTGGCGCCGCCCGCTTTCTCTCGCTATGGTCCGCGGCCCTTGGAGCTTGAACGAATGCCCTCGCCCGCCGCTCACGAAACCCATTTCGGCTATCGGCAAGTGCCCTTGGAGGAGAAGCAGGGGCTGGTCGACGACGTGTTTCGCAAGGTCGCCGACCGCTACGACCTGATGAACGACCTGATGTCCTTCGGCCTGCATCGCGCCTGGAAGGATATTCTCGTCGCCAAGCTCAACCCGCCGAAATCCCGGCCCTTCGCCCATCTCGACGTCGCCGGCGGCACCGGCGACGTGGCCTTCCGCGTCGCGGCGGCGGGCGGGCCGGCGACGGGCGTCGCCGCGCTCGACGTCAATCCCGATATGCTGCGCGTCGGGCGCGAGCGCGCGCGTCGCCGCCGGGGCGGCGAGCGCGTGACGTTCATCGAAGGCAATGCCGAGGCGCTGCCTTTCGCCGACGACACGTTCGACGGCTATACGATCGCCTTCGGCATCCGCAACGTGCCGCGGATCGAGACGGCGTTGCAGGAAGCCTTCCGGGCTTTGAAGCGCGGCGGCCGCTTTCTCTGCCTGGAGTTTTCGCGCGTCGACACGCCGGTTCTCGACCGTCTCTACGACGCCTATTCCTTCGCCGTCATTCCGGCGCTCGGCAAGGCGGTCGCCGGCGACGGCGAGCCCTACCGTTATCTCGTCGAATCGATCCGGCGCTTTCCGGGCGCCGAGCGCTTCCGCGCCATGATCGCAGACGCCGGCTTCGCCCGCGCCGACTTCACGCGCTTGTCCGGCGGCGTCGTCGCCATTCATTCCGGTTGGAAGCTTTAGGCTTGTCGTTCCTTTTTGCGTTCGGCCATTTCCTTCGTCTCGCCCGCGCCGGCTTGGTCATGGCGCGCGAGGGCGTGTTCGTCGACGTCGATCCGCTGCTGCTGCCGCCGCTCGCCCGCATGCTGCTGGTCTTCATCAATCTTTTCGCGCGGCGGCGCGGCCGCGGCGGCCTCGCCGCGGCGATCGACCGGCTCGGCCCGTCCTATGTGAAGCTCGGCCAGTTCCTCTCGACCCGCGCCGATATTTTCGGGCCGAAAGTCGTCTCCGAATTGGAGTTGCTGCAGGACCGCATGACGCCGTTCCCGCGGGCGGTGGCGATTCAGACAATCGAGCATTCCTTCGGCGCGAAGCTGGAATCGCTCTATGCCGAATTCGGCGAGCCGGTCGCCGCCGCCTCGATCGCGCAAGTCCATCGCGCCCGCGTGGTCGAGGCGGGCGGCGCGCGGGAAGTCGCCGTGAAAGTGCTGCGGCCCGGCGTCGAGCGGCGCTTCGCCCGCGATCTGTCGGATATGTTCTTCGCAGCGCGGGTCGTCGAGCGCCTTGTGCCCGATACGCGCCGCCTGAAGCTCGTCGAAGTGGTCGAGACGCTGGCGCGCTCGGTGCGCATCGAGATGGACTTCCGGCTCGAAGCGGCGGCGGCGTCGGAATTCGGCGAGAATGTCGGCGCGGACGAAGACTTCCGCATCCCGAATGTCGATTGGGTGCGCACCACGCGCGAAGTCTTGACTCTGGAATGGATCGAGGGCGCGCCTCTGCACGATCCGGCGATTTTGGCGAATGAGGGCTTCGATCCGCCAGTCGTCGCGCGGACGCTCATCCAATCCTTTCTCCGCCACGCCTTGCGCGACGGCTTCTTTCACGCCGACATGCATCAGGGCAATCTGTTCCTCGACCGCCAAGGCCGCATCGTTGCGGTCGATTTCGGCATAATGGGGCGGCTCGGCGCGAAGGAGCGGCGCTACCTCGCCGAGATTCTCTACGGCTTCATCACCCGCGACTACCAGCGCGTCGCCGAAGTGCATTTCGAGGCGGGCTACGTGCCGCGCGTTCATCGCGTCGAGGATTTCGCGCAGGCGCTGCGCGCGATCGGCGAGCCGATCCATTCGCGCACCGCCGACCAGATTTCGATGGCCAAGCTGCTGGCGCTTCTCTTCGAAGTCACCGCCCTGTTCGACATGTCGACGCGGCTCGAGCTGGTCATGCTGCAGAAGACGATGGTCGTGGTCGAGGGCGTCGCGCGCCGGCTCGATCCGCGCCTCAATATGTGGTCGACGGCCGAGCCGGTGGTCGGCGCCTGGATCGCCGACAAGCTCGGGCCGCGCGGCAAGATCGAGGATTTTCGCCAATTTACCGGCGACTTGGCGCGGCTCGTCGCTAACGCGCCGGAGCGGCTGGAGCGGATCGGCCGGCTGATCGAAAAAGGCGAGGCCGCAGCGGAAGCGAGCATCCGCGCCGACGAGCAGGAGCTTCGCCGCGGCGGCGTCTTCGGCGTCGCCGCGCTCTGGGCGATTGCGATTCTGCTGGCGCTGATCTGGTTCAAGCTGTGACAGGACCGCCGTCATTGCGAGGACCCGAGCGAAGGGAAGAAGCGATGACGGGCCTGACGGATAAAGGGTGAAGCAAAAGATGTCCGCTCCGTCCCTCTCCGCCGCGCGCATCCTGCTGATCATCGGCGGCGGCGTCGCGGCCTACAAGGCGCTCGATCTGATCCGCCGCCTGCGCGAACGCGGCGCGACGGTACGCGTGATCATGACGGCGGCCGCCAAGCGGTTCGTCGCGCCGCTCTCGGCCGCCTCGCTCAGCGGCGAGAAAGTCTATGACGATCTCTTCTCGCTAACCGACGAAGCCGAGATGGGCCATATCGAGCTCTCGCGGCAAGCCGACCTCCTCGTCGTCGCGCCGGCGACCGCGGACTTGATCGCGCGCATGGCGCATGGACTCGCCGGCGACCTGGCGACCACCGCGCTGCTGGCGACCGATAAGAAGACGCTCGTCGCGCCGGCGATGAATCTGCGCATGTGGCTTCATCCGGCGACGCAGCGCAACATTACGACGCT
>DATGLU010000183.1:0-2036 GCA_035294045.1 Roseiarcus sp.
TGACGAGCGCATCCGGCCCTTCGGGCCGCCTTCTTCCGCGGGAGAAGGGTTCGTACGACGCCGCGCGAAACGGCGGCTTTAGGAAGCCCTCGCCGTCCCTCTCCCGCTTGCGGGAGAGGGCTGGGGCGAAGGGAAGCCGCAGCTTGTAAAGTCGTCGCTATGAAGCATCCGACCTCGCCATGACAGCCGCACCCGGCGCCGCGGGCGCCACGAATTGGCGCGTTCGCCTGACCAGCGGCGTCGCCTTCCGCTTCGAATCTCTGCTCGTCTTGGCGATTCTCGGGGCGGCGATGGCGGCGCTGTCGCCGTACTTTCTGTCGATCTCGAATTTCCTCAATATCCTGCTCGCCACCGCGACGATCGGCGTGCTGGCGATCGGCGCGACCTTCGTCATCTCCTCGGCCGGCATCGATTTGTCGGTCGGGTCGGTGCTCGGTTTTTCGGGCGTCGTCGGCTGCCTCATGATGTCGGATCTCGACCTGCCCTGGCCGCTCGGCGTCGTCGCCTGCGTCGGCGCGGGCGCTGCGGCCGGCCTGGTCAACGGCTTTCTGATCACGCGCGGCCAGATTCCGCCCTTCATCGTCACGCTCGGCATGCTCGGCGTCGCGCGCGGCGCCGGCCTCGTTCTCACCAATGGCCTGCCGATCTATGGCCTGCCGGCGCCGATCGTCTATCTCGGCCAAGGCCGGCCGTTCGGCGTGCCGACGCCGGTCATCGTCCTCGTCCTGTCGGCGATCGTTGCGCATGTCGTTCTCATGCACACGCGCTTCGGCCTCTACACCCAGGTCATAGGCGACAGCGAGACCGCGGCGCGCGCCATGGGCGTGCGCGTCGAGCGGCAGAAAGTCTATCTCTATACGCTGTCCGGCGCGTTGGCCGGCCTCGCCGGGCTCTTGTTCGCGGCCCGCGTCAACGCCGGCGATCCGACGGCGGGGCTGAATTACGAACTCACCGCCGTCACCGCCGCGATCATCGGCGGCACCAATCTGTTCGGCGGCCGCGGCAGCGTGGTCGGCACGATCATCGGCGCGCTGATCATGGGCGTGCTGCAGAACGGCTTGAACCTGCTCGCCGTGCCGTCCTTCTATCAGCAGATGGCGATCGGCGCGGTTCTGGTGCTCGCGGTGTGGCTCGACCGCGTCAACCGCTCGGAGGGGCGGCGGCGATGAGTCTGCTCGAAGTCAAGGACGTGTACAAGAACTTCGGCTCCATCGAGGCGCTGCGCGGCGTGACCTTCTCGGTCGAGGCGGGCAGCGCGACCGCGTTGGTCGGCGACAACGGCGCCGGCAAGTCGACGCTGATGAAGACCATCACCGGCGTCCATCGGCCGGACCGCGGCTCAATCACCTTCGACGGCGCCAGGATCGACGAGCTTGACCCGCGCGGCATCCGGGAGCGCGGCATCGAAATGATCTACCAGGATCTGGCGCTCGCCAAAATGCGCGACGTCGCCGCGAACATCTTTCTCGGCCGCGAAATCACCCGCAACGTATTTGGGCTCAAGCTCATCGATCACAAGCGGATGGAGAGCGAGGCGGAGAAGATGATCGAGAAGCTCGGCGCGCGGGTCAAATCGGTCAAGCAGATCGCCGGCCAGCTCTCGGGCGGCCAGCAGCAATCGGTGGCGATCGCCCGGGCGCTGACCTTCAATCCCAAGCTCGTCATCATGGATGAGCCGACTGCGGCGCTGGCGGTGCGCGAGATCGAGCATGTGCTCGACCTGATCCGCACTTTGAAGAGCCACGGGATCGCCGTGATCCTGATCAGCCATCGCTTGACCGACGTGTTCGCGGTCTGCGACCGCATCGTCGTGCTGCGCCAAGGCGCGGTGATCGCCGACGATCCGACCGCTGAAACCAGCATGAGCGCGGTCGTCAGCCATATTGTCGGCGCGGCGTGACGAGGCCGTCATTGCGAGGAGCGGACCGAAGCAATTCATTCACAAGGCTGCGCCTTACGAGCGGATTGCTTCGCTCCGCTCGCAATGACGGTATTGCAAATGGAGGAAACAATGATCCGTTTCGGCATGCATTCGA
>DATGLU010000184.1:0-4831 GCA_035294045.1 Roseiarcus sp.
GCGCGTCGCCGACAAGCTCGTCATGATGGCCGTCGAAATCCACATCGCCCGCCAGATCGCCTATCTCGCGGCGCGGGCGAAGGACGAGGGCCGGCGCTGCGATCTCGAGGCCGGCATGGCCAAGCTTCTCGCCGCCCGCGTCGCCTGGGCCGCGGCGGACAACGCCTTGCAGATTCACGGAGGCAATGGATTCGCGCTCGAATATCCGATCTCGCGCGTGCTTTGCGACGCCCGCATCCTCAATATTTTCGAGGGCGCGGCGGAGATTCAGGCGCAGGTCATCGCGCGGCGGCTGCTCGAAGGCGGCGACTAGCCGAGCTATTTGTTGACGACTTCCAGCCGGACGCGGGCGACGCCCGCCCGCCGGAAGCCGAGAATCTCGGCGGCGCTCGTCGAAACATCGATGATCCGACTGCGAATGAACGGCCCGCGATCGACGATGACCACAGTGGCGGCGCGCCCATTGTTCAAATTGACGACCCGCACATGCGTGCCGAGCGGGAATGTGCGATGCGCGGCGATCAGGCCGCGATAGCGCGGATGGCTGTAATAGGACGCTTGGCCGACCGATTGGGCTTTGGCTTCGGCGCTCGCCGTGGCGGCGAGCAAAAGTGCGAGCAGGATCGGCTTCACGCGGGCGCCCCTTTATTTCTCGCCTCCCCGCCCTGCGCACAAATCCAAAGGAAAGCGTCGAAAAAGCGGCGGGGATGGGCGGAAATCGAGCTTTGACCTGACGGCAGCGCAGATCAGCCGCCCGGCACAGGGAAACATGCCCTTCCAGCGCTGGTTGAATGAGCGCCGCCGCTCTATAAAGCCGAGCAGGGACAAACGCCTATGCGCAGAGCCTTATGGGAGCCAATGCCTTGAAAATTCTCATGATTGGCGCAGCCGGCATGATCGGCCGCAAGCTCGCCGAACGAATCGCCAAGGACGGCGCCTTGAACGGATCGGCGATCGAAAGCGCCGATCTCGTCGATATTGTCGCGCCTTCCCAGCCTTCCGGCGCGAAATTCAAAATTGCCTGCCAGGCGGCGGATATTTCCGACCCGGCAACGGCGCCGCGCCTGGTCGCGGCGCGGCCGGACGTCATCTTCCACCTCGCGGCGATCGTCTCCGGCGAGGCCGAGCAGAATTTCGACAAGGGCTATGCGATCAATCTCGACGGAACGCGCTTCTTGTTCGAGGCGATCCGGCAGGAAAATCTGCGCAGCGGCGGCCGTTATGCGCCGCGAATCGTCTTCGCCTCGTCGATCGCCGTCTACGGCGCGCCTTTCCACGAAACGATCGAGGACGAGTTTTTCCTCACCCCGCTCACCAGCTACGGAACGCAGAAAGCCATCGGCGAGTTGCTTCTTTCCGATTACTCGCGGCGCGGCTTTTTCGACGGAGTGGGCATCAGGCTGCCGACAATATGCGTGAGACCCGGCCGGCCGAACCTTGCCGCATCGGGTTTCTTCTCCAATATCATCCGCGAGCCGCTTGTCGGTCAGCCGGCCGTGCTGCCGGTGTCGGAAGAGGTGCGCCACACGCACGCGTCTCCCCGGTCGGCGGTCGGCTTTCTGCTGCACGCCGCGGCGCTGGACACAGGTCCGCTCGGCGCGCGGCGCAATTTGAGCATGCCGGGAATATCGGTGACGGTGGGCGAGCAGATCGAAGCCTTGCGCAAAGTCGCCGGCGAAAAGGCGGCAAGCCGCATTCGCCGCGAGCCGGACGAGACGATCGCCCGCATCGTCGCCGGCTGGCCGCGCCGGATCGAGGCCAAGCGCGCCCGCGAGCTCGGCTTCAAAGCCGAATCCAATTTCGAGGAGATCATTCGCGTTCATATCGAAGACGAACTCGGCGGTAAGATCGCATAACATGCTTGACGCGACGCCTGCCGCTGTTTTGGAGAATGCGCCGGACGCCGGCGCGGCCGTCGCCCCTTCGCGCCGATTCAGCCTCGGCCTCGCCGCCCGCCTGCTGCTCCTGACGATCGGCATCGTGCTGATCACCCAGGTGATCATGTTCGTGCCGCGGGTCGCCGCCTATCGCGAATCGCAATTGCGCGACCGGCTGGCGGCGGCCGATACCGCCGCTCTCGTCTTCGCCGCGGCGCCGGACGGCATGCTGTCGAAAGAGCTGACCAAGCAGATTCTCGACAGCGTCGGCGCCCAGACCATCGCGATCAAGACCCGCTATACGCGCCGCCTGCTCGCCATGGCCGATACGCCGCCGCCGGTGAGCGATTCCTACGACCTCCGCAACGCGTCGACGCTTGAATCGATCGCCGCCGCCTTCCGCGGCTTCTTCGCCCCGAAAGGCGCGGTGCTGAAAGTGGTGGGCAAGGCCCCGATGGGCGGCGATTTCCTCGAAATCACGCTCGACGAGAAGCGCATCACCGACGTGGTCTGGGGCTATGCCGGACGCTTCCTGCGCGCCTCGCTGATCATATCCGGCGCGATCGGCCTGGTTCTCTGGACGGCGATCTGGCTGATGGTGCTGCGGCCGGTCCGCCGCCTGACCTCCAACATCATCGCCTTCGGCGAAAAGCCCGAGGACGAGGCGAGGGTTATCACGCCGAGCGGCCAGGCCCATGAGATCGGCCGCGCCGAAGAGGCCCTGGCCGCCATGCAGCGCAGCCTGGGGCGCGAGCTCGACCAGAAAAAGCGCCTGGCGCAACTCGGCCTGGCGGTGGCGAAAATCAGCCACGACCTGCGCAACATGCTGACCGCCGCGCAATTGATCTCGGACCGGCTCGCGACAATCCCCGATCCGCTGGCGATGCGGCTCGGCCCGCGCTTGGTCGCCACGCTCGACCGCGCCATCGCCTTCTGCCAGGAGACGCTGTCCTATGGCGGCGCCGGCGAGAAGCCGCCCGCCCCGCGCCCCTTCGCGCTCGGCGCCCTCCTTTCGGAACTCGCCGAAGTCGCCCACGCCAAGCAGACCGGCGGGATCGACGTGCGCATGGAGATTCCGGACGATTTCGAAATCTACGCCGATCCCGACCATGTCCTCAGGATGATCGGCAACCTCATCAGCAACGCCGTCCAGGCCTTGCAGCAGCACGGACCGACCGAGGGCAAGCCGAGCGCGATCCGCGTCCGGGCGGCGCGGCAGGGCGAGACGGCGCTGATCGAGGTGAGCGACACCGGACCCGGCGTTCCCGCGCAACTGGCGGCGCGCATATTCGAGCCGTTCCACAAATCGACCCGCCCCGGCGGCTCCGGCCTCGGCCTCGCCATCGCCGCCGAGCTCGTCGACCGCAATGGCGGCGCAATCACCCTCGCGCCGAGCCGCCCCGGCGACTTTTACAGCGGCGCCTGTTTCCAGCTCACCCTGCCCCTGGCCCAGAAAAAGGCGGCGGCCTGACTTTGCGCCTGACGCCGCGCTTGCCTCCACCGGCGAGAGCGGCTACAGGGAGCGCGCCGCAATTTCCGGCCTCTCTCGCCTTCCTCGGAGGCGGCACGGGAAGCTTAAGGAGCGCGGCAGGCGCCCGTAGCTCAGCTGGATAGAGCACCAGACTACGAATCTGGGGGTCAGGAGTTCGAATCTCTTCGGGCGCGCCAGCACTTAGCTGATTTTCGGCTTAATCTTTTACAGTATTTTTACAGTCCGAAATTTCTAAGATATTGATATTTATAGATATCTAACCGGACTATCGCAACGCGGACTCCCAGTGCATCAAAAGCAGGGGTTCATCACGGGTTCGCGTGGCACGGATAGCAGCTTGTCTTGTTGTTGCTTGACTTGCTCGGGTGTCGTTTGGTTGCGAATCGGGCCCATGCGAATGCCGAGGCACGCTTTATCGAACCCGATTTTACGTGCGATGCCCACCGCGCGCGCTGCCGCGTTACGTTTGAACTCCTCAAGCGCTTCACGAGTTGGGTGCAGCGAAGAGTTTGCAAGTATAAAGACGTCCGCCGCAGCGATCGCCCGATCCAATGCGTCATCCACCGGCAGTCGTGGAGCCCCGCAGGCTTTTGCCAAAGCTTCGGTCTCTAGCCAGAATCCCCAGATGCACAGGACCGCGCCGTCCTGAGTCTTGTCTTCTTCAAACTGACGGGGTCCTAGAACAAATTTTTCTTGCCCGAAAACCAGCGCTGGCGTGGACATGATTGCCCCCGCGGCGGCCAAGGCCCGGATCAACCTGTATAGTAGTGGCCAAACTCCCCTCTGCACGACATGCGCTCCTTGGAATGGCCTACTGCGTCAGCTTCCATGACAAGTATTGACATAGTCTGATTTTTGTACCGCGAAACGCGTGATCTGCGACGTTTTTCCTTGCGCTGAAAAACTAGTGGTTCGTCACAGTGATTTTGACGTTTTGATACCGAGCCATTGGAGGATGGGCAATTCTTCGGGCGGCAAGAGAATCTCGATGCTTCGGGGAACGCCGGGCTTGCGGCGTATGAACCCGTTTCGCTCGAGGGTGACAATCATTTGGTGAATCGAGGGCGGGCTGACGCCGAAATGGCGCTGAAGATCGGTTTCGGCGGGCGGCCGTCCGAACATGTGCGAATAGGTATGGATGAAGGCGAGATAGTGCCCCTGCTTCTCGGTGAAGCGCGCGCCTGATTTCTGACTCATCGTTGGATTCGTCCGTGCCTCCGACAAGGAGGCAAGCATGAATGTACGATATCGGGTCGAATTGACCCAGGGCGAGCGCGACGAACTGACAGCGATGCTCGGCGGCGGCAAGCACGCCACCCGCAAGCTCAAGCGGGCGCAGGTTTTGCTGGCGGCGGATGGGGGCTGCCGCGACGAGGAGATTGCCCGCAGCGTGAGTGTCAGCCTCTCCACCGTCGGCCGGATCAAGCGCCGCTTCGTGGAAGGCAATCTGGAGCGGGCCTTG
>DATGLU010000185.1:0-2285 GCA_035294045.1 Roseiarcus sp.
ATTCCGAAATATACCGGCCTATTCGGCCGAGACGCGCTGGTCGCCGGTTTGCATTCGGCCATGCTCAACCCCTCGACCTTGCGCGGAACGCTGTCGACCTTGGGTCGCTGGGCGGCGAAAGCCGTCGACGACCGCTTCGACGCCGAGCCGGGCAAGATATTGCACCAGCGCCAACTCGGCCCCCTGGCGCTGCTCGGCAAGAAGCCTTTCCTTCATTATTACGGCGATTATTCCGCGGCCGGTCTCTTCGTCATCGGCGCGGCGCTGCATTTTGCCCATAGCGGCGATCGCGACGCGTTCGAGGCTTTTCGCGGCCCGGTCTTGGCCGCGCTCGAATGGATGGATCGCGACGGCGACAAGGACGGCGACGGATTCTACGAATACCAGACTCGGGCCGGCGACGCCGGCATCAAGAATCAAGGCTGGAAGGATTCGAACCAGGCCATTCTCTATGCCGACGGCTCGTTCACGCCCAACCCGATCGCGGTCGCCGAGATTCAAGGTATTTATTACGCCGCCAAGCAGAGCATGGCGTGCCTCTTCGCGACGATCGGCGAGCGCGAGGCGGCCGACAAGCTCTTCGAGCAGGCGGCAGCCCTCAAGCGGCGCTTCAACGAGCGGTTCTGGATGGCGGACCTCGGCTTTTTCGCGCTGGCGCTGGGTCCGGACAAGCAGCTCGTTAAGACGATCGCGTCGAATGTCGGCTCATGCCTCGCCTACGGGATCATCGACGAAGACAAGGCGAAGGCGGTGGCGGATCGCCTCATGGCGCCGGACATGTTCAGCGGCTGGGGGGTTCGCACCCTGTCGAGCGAGCACCCGGCTTTTAATCCGCTTTCGTACCATCTCGGCTCGATCTGGCCGGCCGCCAACGCCAATATATGCTTCGGCCTGAAGCGCTACGGGTTCAACGACGCCTGCCATAAAGTCGCCAAGGCGATTTTCGACGCCGCGGGCCTGTTCGAGCACGATCGCCTGCCCGAAGTGTTCGGCGGCCATCCGCGCGACAAGGATCATCCGCATCCCGGCGTCTATCCGGAATCGTGTTCGCCGCAGGCCTGGTCGGCCTCGGCGGTCATTCAGATCTGTCACGCCTTGGCCGGCCTGACATTCGCCGCGCCATTGAACGCGCTCGTGCTCGATCCCGCTCTGCCCGATTGGCTGCCGAAGATGACGATCGACAATCTCATCGTCGGCGGCAAGCGTGCGAAAATCGAAATCGAGCGCGACGCGAGCGGCACCGTGGCGCACCGCGTCGTCGCAGCGGCGACGGACTTACGCATCGTAAGATTAGACTCCGATTTGCCGCCCGGTAAAGACCGGCTTGCGCATGCCGCCGAGAGACTCGCCAAACTCAAATGACGCCAAACCCGATTTGAGCGAATGCGCCGCCGTCGCCGCCGTGGCGCGGGCGCCGCTTTGCAGCGTCAGATTGACGCATTTGAAAAGCGTCCGGCGAGTTTTCCAGTTTTTGGCGGAACAAAGCGCCGCGCGAACCGTTCGGGCAACCGTCCCTGCATAATTGCGTTTCCCGATCAGCGCTGATCGACGGGGGCGCCGCGGCGGAGTGATCCGGTGGCGGTGTTCGGTCCGAGGGCGAATTTAGCGGTCAACGCGGCGCTGGTCGGCGCGGGGGGGCTGCTTCTGCTCTTGCTCCTCATGATCTGGGTGGTTCCGGTGACGGGTTACAACACCCTGGAGCGGTACACGCCGATACAGCCCGTCCCTTTCAGCCACAAGCATCATGTCAGCGGCCTCGGGCTCGACTGCCGCTATTGCCATACGACGGTTGAGACGTCGCAGAACGCCGGCATTCCGCCGACTGAAACCTGCATGACCTGCCATTCCCAGATTTGGACCAATGCGGCGATCCTCGCGCCGGTACGTCAGAGCCTGGCTGACGGGAAACCGCTGCGCTGGACCAGGGTCTATGGTCTCCCCGACTACGTCTATTTCGATCACAGCATCCATATCGCCAAAGGCGTCGGCTGCACGGAATGCCACGGCCCGATCGGCGACATGCCGCTGACCTGGAAGGCGACGACACTCTATATGAGCTGGTGCCTCTCCTGCCACCGCGATCCGGCGCCGCATCTGCGGCCGCTCAATGAAGTGTTCAACCCGCATTGGCGCCGTTCACCCGCGACGCCGAGCGGCGCCGAGCTCATGGCGACCTATCACATCCATACCGAAACATTGAGCGATTGCGGCACATGCCATCGATGAGCGCATCCGGCAAAGCCTATTGGCGCAGCCTTGAAGAGCTGGCGGAAAGCCCGGCCTTC
>DATGLU010000186.1:0-6622 GCA_035294045.1 Roseiarcus sp.
CCGGCTTATCGCAAAGCCGGTTTTCCGGTCGCCGGGCTCTTCGACCTCGATCGGCCGAAAGCGGAGGCGCTCGCCGCGCAATGGAGCGTCGCCAAGGCGTTCGCGAGTCTCGACGAGGCGGCGAGCCAGAGCGGCGTCGTCTTCGACATCGCCGCGCCGCCTGTTGCGCACCGCGACATTCTCGCCGCTTTGCCGGAAGGCGCGGCCGTCCTCATTCAAAAGCCGATGGGCATGAATGTTGACGAGGCGACGGCGACGCTCCGGCTCTGCCGCGAGCGGCGGTTCAAGGCCGCGGTCAATTTCCAGCTTCGCTTCTCGCCGATGATGCTCGCGCTCCGCGACGCGCTGGCGAAGGGGCTGCTCGGGCGCCTGATCGACATCGAGGTCCATCTCAACCTGGTCACGCCCTGGGACTTGTTTCCTCATCTCAAGGTCAATCCGCGCGTCGAGATCGTCTCGCATTCGATCCACTATCTCGATCTGATCCAGAGCCTGGTCGGCCTGCCGAAAGGCGCCCTGGCGCGCAGCTTCGGTCACCCGGCCAGCGATCTGACCGATACGCGCACGACCGCCATTCTCGATTACGGCGGCGACCTGCGCGTCGCGCTCAGCATCAACCATCATCATGAATTCGGCCGACGGTTCCAGGACGCGACTTTCCGCTTCGAAGGCGACCAAGGCGCCGCGATCGTCAAGCTCGGCCTGTTGCTGAACTATCCGACCGGCGAGCCGGACGAATTGTGGATCGCGAAAAAGGGCGAAGAGCCCGAGCAGGTCCCGCTGACCGGCGGCTGGTTTCCTGACGCTTTCATCGGCGTCATGGCGAATGTGCAGCGCTACGCCGCCGGAGAAGACGCGATTTTGGAAACCTCCGTCGAAAGCGCATGGCGCACCATGGCTTTGGTCGAGGCCTGCTACCAGTCGAACGCTATCGCCGGCGCGCCCATCGCGCCGCTGCCGATGGCATGACGCGCGCTCCCTGTCGCTTCCGGAGAAGGAAAGCTCACCAAAATTCTGGGACGGGGACGCGCTCGCGCACTTTCGGCGCCAGAGCGCCGAAGGCGCTGCGGTGATAGAGTAAAGGCGGGCGGTCGCTCGAATCCATGTGATGGATCGCGCCGACGAATAACGTATGGTCGCCGCAATCATACGCGTTGGCGACGCTCGCTGCGATCCGCGCGGCGCAATCGCACAGCAGGGGCGTGTCGCCAATGCGTTGAAAGCGAGCGTCGACGTCGAGCGATTTCTTGCCGGCGAAATAAAGGGCGAGGTCCTGCTGGTCGGCGCCGAGAATGTTGACGCCGAAGCGGCCGGCTTGCCCGATCAATTGATGGGTATGGGCGCGCTTGGCCACGGAAATCACGCAAAGCGGTGGCTCGAACGAGCCGGACATGAAGGCGTTCGCCGTCATCGCATGGGTGGTCTCGCCGGAATCGACGGTGATAACCGCGACGCCGGTCGCGAAAGCGCCCATCGTCCGCCGGAAAAGGTGCGGGTCGATTGCGCGCTTGTGGCCGGCGGAGGGAGCTTTGGATTCGTGGCGCATCGCTCAATGATAACTGAACTCGGCGGGAACGGTGAGGCGGCCGGCCGGGTTGCTTGTCGAAATTACGCGCAGTCGTTGTTAATATAGATCGAGCTTGTTTGCGATTCGTCAGCGCCAGCCAAGCGCCGGGGCGACTTGGGTCAGGATCGCCTCGATGACATGGGCGTTGTAGTCGACGCCGAGTTGGTTCGGCACGGTCAAGAGCAGCGTATCGGCTGCGGCGATCGCTTCGTCCTGCGCCAATTGCTCGACCAGGGCGTCCGGCTCGGCGGCGTAGCCGCGGCCGAAAATCGCCCGCGTCTTCTCGTCGATGAAGCCGATCTGGTCCTCCTCCTGGCGGCCATGGCCGAAATAGGCCCGGTCGCGCTCGTCGACCAGCGCGAAAATGCTGCGACTGACCGAAACGCGCGGCTCGCGCTCATGTCCGGCTTCCGTCCACGCCTCGCGATAGGCCCGGATCTGGTCGGCCTGCTGGACGTGGAACGGCAGTCCGCTCTCGTCGTTCTTCAGCGTCGAGCTCTGCAGGTTCATGCCAAGCTTCGCCGCCCAGACGGCGGTCGCGTTCGAACCGGCGCCCCACCAGATGCGCTCGCGCAAGCCGGGCGAATGCGGCTCGGGGCGCAGCAGGCCAGGCGGATTGGGGAACATCGGGCGGGGATTGGGCCGGGCGAAGCCTTCGCCGCGCAGCACGTCGAGAAAGACTTCCGCATGGCGCCGACCCATATCGGCGTCGCTCTCGCCCTCGGCCGGCTGGTAGCCGAAATAGCGCCAGCCGTCGATCACCTGCTCGGGCGAGCCGCGGCTAATTCCGAGCTGCAGTCGGCCGCCGGCGATGAGATCGGCCGCGCCCGCGTCCTCGGCCATGTAGAGCGGGTTTTCGTAGCGCATATCGATCACCGCCGTGCCGATCTCGATGCGGCTCGTCTTGGCGCCGACCGCCGCGAGCAGCGGAAATGGCGAGCCGAGCTGGCGGGCGAAATGATGCACGCGAAAGTAAGCGCCGTCCGCGCCGAGTTGCTCGGCGGCGACCGCAAGCTCGATCGACTGCAACAGAGCGTCCGCCGCCGAGCGCGTCTGCGAGCCGGAAGAGGGCGTCCAATGGCCGAAGGAGAGAAAGCCGATTTTTTTCATAGCGGAGCCGCAAAAGAGGGTTGGAGGGCGCAGGGCGTATATCACCATCTCGAAGTCGTCGCTTGCGCCGACGGCGCCGCGACGTCGGAATCGCTACGGATCAGGCGCCCCTAACAATTCCAGCGCTTCGTCGGCGATGGTCTGTTCTTCATCGGTCGGGACGACGAGGACGGCGACCGCGCTTTGCGGCGCGCTGATGCGCAAAGCGCTTTTCTGATTCGCGCCGATGTCGATCTTCACGCCGAGCCAGGCGAGCCTTTCGCAGATCGAGGCGCGCACCGGCGGCTGGTGCTCGCCAATTCCGGCCGTGAACACGATCGCGTCCAGTCCGGCTATGGAGGCGGCGAGCGCCGCGATCTCCTTGCCGACGCGGAACGCGAACAGATCGAGCGCTTCGCGCGCCTCCGGCGCGCCGCTGGCGAGGAGCGCCCGACTGTCGCCGCTGATCCCGGAGACGCCAAGCAATCCGGAGCGATGGTAGAGCATGTCTTCGAGCGCCGCGACCGGCATGCGCTGGCGCTCGAGGAGATGGATCAGCACGCCGGGATCAAGCGCGCCGCAGCGCGTCGCCATCGGCACGCCGTCCAGCGTGGAGAACGCCATGCTTGTATCGCGGCTCACGCCGCCTTCCAGGGCGCAAAGGCTGGCGCCGCTGCCGAGATGCGCGACCACGACTTTTGCCATGGCGATTTCCGGGGCCAGGCGCGTCAATTGCGAGGCGATGTACTTGTAGGAAAGGCCATGAAAGCCGTAGCGCTTGACGCCCTGGTCGAAGAGCGCGCGCGGCAGCGCGAAGCGCCGGACGAGATCGCTTTGGCTGCGGTGAAAGGCGGTGTCGAACGATGCGGTTTGCGCGGTCTGCGGCCGTAAGCGCCGGATCGCCTCGATCAGCCGGATGCTTTGCGGCTGGTGCAGCGGCGCGAGCGGCGTCAGCGCGGCGATCGCGGCGAGCGTTTCATCATCGATCAGGACCGGGCGGCTGAACCGGTCGCCGCCATGCACGACGCGATGGCCGATCGCGGCGAGCGCGCCGAACGAAAAATGCTCCGCCAGCCAGCCGAGGGTCTCGTCGAGGACCGCGTGGAAGTCCTCACTGATTGCCGATTTGAGAGGAATTTCCGCGGTCCGGGGCCCCTCGGCGATGGTGAGCGCGAGCGGCCGGCGCTGCAGGTCGATAAGGCCGCGTCCGATCCTTTCCGCGCTGCCGCGGCGCGCGCGATAAAGGGCGAATTTGATGCTCGACGATCCAGGATTGAGGGCGAGCAGCAGGTCCTCGCGGGGCACGTCAAATATCCTCTTCAGCCAGCGCTGCAACGGAACAACAGAGACGATCCTCTCCTTGATCCCGAAAAGGCGAACCGGCATCGCACCGTTCTTTTCGCCTCGCTCATGTCATTCTCCGAAGGCCTCATCGCCGAAAGGATGCGTCGACGGCATGCCGTCGAGCGCTGACATTCTCCGACATGAGCGGCGGGCGGCGCCGAAATCGACCAAGACGATCGCGGTCAAGAGCGAGTAGGTAGCGGCTTTTCGCGCCGTTCAGGGATTGCGCGGCGGCGTGCGTGCGGGACGGCTCCGGTCGACCCGCGAAGCGCGTTCTTCCTTGGTCAAGCGTAGAGCGCCGGCGCCGGAGCGGTCGCGGAATTGCCCCGACGCCGTCGTCGCGCCGGTGCGGTTGAGCCAGACGAAATAATGATCGCGGTCGCCGAAGGAGACGCTGGTCGGCGTGATCTTGCTAAAGGAGACGACGAACGGGGCTCCTTCAAACGTATAGCTTACGACCTTGCCGCCGGCGATGGCGACTTGGATTGGCGCCTTGTCGACCTGCGCTTCGACGCCGGTCCAAATTCCATCCCAGGATGGCGCGCTTTGCGCCGCAGCGGAAGCCGTGGCGAGGCAAAGCGGCAAGACGGCGATCAGCAACCGGCGATTGGCAGCCATGGCTCACTCTCGCTGAGGCCGAGCGCGCGACGACGCAACAGTAACGCGGGGAGGGCGTCCATACGCGACGCGCCTTCGCGGCCTGGATGGTAGGGACGACAGGCCTCTTCGCAGATCGGCCGATCACGCGCACTTCAAAATCGCTTGATCGCGAAACTTAAAGGAGCGGCGGAAATCGCCGATCGTTTGCTAAAATGCCGTCGATTACGCGTTTGTGATCTTCAGGCGCTGTCCGCGGCCAGGGCGCGGGCCCATTTCTCTCAAAGAATGTTGAAAGTTTGGAGAGCGACATGTCCAGGTTGAGAACGAGCGTCGCTTTGCTCCTCGCACTAGGGCTTCCGGCCGCCGCGCTCGCCGCGCCGAGCGCGGTTCACGCTTGGCATCACCATCATCGTCATCACCACGGCCGATTGGTGGGCGTCGTCCCGGGTTGGGACCTTTACGGACCCTCGGCGGGCTATGAAGGCTATGAAGGCTATGAAGGCGGCTATTCCGGCTATGGCTCGTTCGGCGGCCAGCTCTATACGAGAAACAGCGGCGGCGTGAACAGCATGGCCAACGACTTTGGCACGTCCGGCGTGCTCGGCCATACGAACGGCATGCCGGCCACCGGACAGTGATGGCGATTGCGCTGGCGGAACGGCGTGGCTGCGATAAAGTTATGCTCGGCGCCAGGGCGCGAAGGAGGATGGCATGCCGAAGCTGATCGCCAATGGACTGGTGATTGTGGCCCTTTCTCTCGCCGCTACATCGCAGGCCGCGGCGGTCCAGGTCCATGCCCGGCATCATCGCCATGTTTTGCCGCCGTCAAGCGACATCATCGTGCGAACCCCGCCGATCTATTACCCGCCGGGATTCGTCAGCAATGGCGTCGATTTCGGCGGCGGCGGCGCGAACGGACTCAGCGGCGACGATTCCTATCCACCGCCGCGCGGCTTCCATGGCGGCCTCTATAGCTATGGCGTCTACGCGATGGGGCCCGGCGGCCCCTATGACAAGGTCGAAGGCTGCCTGCCGGGATTCTCGTGCTGACTATGTGCTCGGCCCGCTGCCGAGGTGAGATGGCGAGGATCATCGCCGCCTGCGCCTTGGCGAGCCTCCTCATCCTGCCGGATGCGGCCATGGCCCTCGGGCCCGGGCTCGGCCTCGACGCCGATATCGGCCAGTTGGATGCGGGCCTTTATCCCAGCGATCCTGCCTCGAATGCGCCGAACGCCGGCGGCATTTGGACCTCGATGACCGGCTCGAATTTTACGCCGGCGCCCAGCCCAACCGTTCGCATCCGCGGCGCGACGCCGCGTTTCCGCGTCATCCGGGCGCCCAGAATTACCGTTACGCCCTGATCGCGCTTCGCGGAATCTTTGCGCTGCGGAGAAGCCTGCCGCGATAATCATGGATGTTGCGCTGAGGCCGCGGATGCGCTTTTGATGAGGCTCGCGGCGTCAGCCATGATTGAAGCGTGGGTCCTCGACAAGCAAGGCGATTCCGGCTCGCTGCCGGGATGGCTCGTTGCGGCCGTCAAGGACCGGACGGACGACGGCCTCTTGGTTCTCGCCAGCCGCGCCGGAACGGTCGAAGCAAGGCCCGGCGATCTCGTGCTCTGGGATGGCGAGCGAATCGACGTCTATAACGGCCAGAGAATCAATGCGCGACCGGAGCGCCTTTCCGCCACGCCGAGGCGGCGGCCTGCGGCGAGCGTGGAGAGCGGGAAAGGCCGGCCGCGGCGGCGTCTCAGCCTCGCGCTTGTTTTCGCCATCATCGTCTTTCTCGGCCTGCTGGCCTTCGGCTATGCGTGGCTGATGATCAGGTTGATCGGCCACGTTCGGCCGCATTATTGAAGCTTCGCGGCAATGCCGCTCCCTACGCGCCGAAGCGCGGCTCGGGCACGCCTCTGACGCCGAGATCGTAGATGGCGAACAGGCTGCCGCGCAGCGGTCCGTCGCCGGGAAAGCGCGGCAGCGGCGGCTTCGCCATCGACGTGACGAAAAGGATGTCGAGCTTCGG
>DATGLU010000187.1:0-2100 GCA_035294045.1 Roseiarcus sp.
CTCTCCCCGCGGAGCGGGGAGAGGTACGGAGAGGGGCTGGTCGTTTGGGCTTCGACAGTCGAGCTTAAGCGACAAGCCCTTCACCCTTACTCTCTCTCCGTTCCGCTTCGCTGCACGGGGAGAGGGGTCCCCCGAGCGCCGTGGATGAAGTCGAATATGCCGACGCCGATCGAAAGGGCTCTGTGGTACATCGAGAGCCATTTCGCGCGCGAAATCACGCTGGACGAAATCGCCGCCGTGTGCGGCTTGTCGCGCTTCCAGGTCTCGCGCCTCTTCTCGCGGGCGACCGGTTCGAGCGTCACCGCCTATCTGCGCGGCCGCCGGCTGACCGAGGCCGCCCATGCGCTGGCCGACGGCGCGCCGGACATCCTGGCTATCGCGCTCGCCGCCGGCTATGGCTCGCACGAGGCCTTCACGCGGGCGTTCCGCGACCAGTTCGGAGCGACGCCGGAAGAGGTGCGCAAGCGCGGCAATCTCGGCGGCTTGGCTCTGATCGAACCGCTGCGCGAGGATCCGAAAATCGCGGTCGATCTGCCGCCGCCGCGCATCGAGCCGCGCGGGCCCTTGCTGATCGCCGGGTTCGGCCGGCGCTTCGCCGCCGACGATCTCGCCGGCATTCCGGCCCTTTGGCAGGCGCTGCATCCGCATCTCGGCTTCATCCCCGGCCAGAAGAGCGGGGTCGCCTACGGCCTCGCCGCGCGCATGGCCGCGGACGGCGAGAGCCTCTTCTACCTCGCCGGCGTCGAGGTTTCGGACCTTTCCGATCTCGACGACGGATTTACCGGGATCAAGCTGCCGGCGCAGCGTTGGGCGGTCTTTCCGCATCGCGGCCATATCACGACGATCGCCTCAACGATCGACGCGATTTTCGCCGAAGCCTTGCCGGCGGCCGGGTTGCGCCACGGCGAGATGCCCGACCTGCTCGAACGGTACGACGAGGCGTTCGATTCGCTGACCGGCGCCGGCGGGTTCGAGATATGGGTTCCGATTAAATAGACGGCGCTCGAAAGATGAACATCGTTCAGCGCCGTGTCGATTGGGGAATATTCAGTTGAAACCGCTCGGCCACGGCTTTGATGAACGTCTCGGCCCATTCGACGGCTCGGCTTGCCTCGGCGGCGCCAATCGGGTCTCCTTGGTAATCGGCGATCAATCTGACGTATTGAGCCTGCCCAAGCGTCCGACCGATTTCCCGTTCGAGCAGCCCGGGCGCTATGATGAAGCGGGCGAACGCCGCGATCAAACCGCTATGAGTGCGCGCGCTCTCGGCTTCAGCGGGCGCATTCGCAGCAATCAGCGCCGCCCGGGCCGCATCGAACATTGCATAATACGCTCGGCTCGCAGCTTCGTCGGTGAAACCATTTTCGAGAAGCAGGCGCGCCGCGCTGAGCGATCGCGAGGCTTTGCGCATTAAATCTTGCGCCGTCACAGCGCCACACCTTCGCGTCGGATGTTCTCCAACAATCGCGGATTGGAATAATCCTCGGGATGGTCCCAGTCTTCCTCCCAGATCGGCAAAGGCGAAATCAGAAGATGGGTGTCGAGCAGCACGTCGAAAGCGATGGCCGCCATATCGATTCCGACGTCGATCGGGCTCCCGCGCGGTCCCTTTAGAAAAACCGCGAGGTCGGCGTCGCTGTCGTCCCTGTGGGTGGCGCGGGCGCGGCTGCCATAGAGCCGCGCGCCGGCGACGGGAAAACGCGTCGCGATCCTCTCCAGGAAGAGGCGAACCGCGCGTTCTGTCTGTGGGTCAATGGCGCCCATCCGCTTAGGATACGCCCGGTGGGGAGCGATTCACAGCCCCTCCCGGAGGGCTACTGCCCGCGTTTCGCGCCCGTCGCGAAGCGCACCGCCTCTTCCGCCGCGCGGAACAGAGCCCGGGCCTTGTTGGCGCATTCGCGATTCTCGTAGGCGGGATCGGAATCGTAGACGATGCCGGCGCCGGCTTGGACATGCATGAAGCCGTTTTTGACCACCGAGGCGCGCAGCACGATGCAGGTGTCCATGTCGCCCGAGGCGCCGAAATAGCCGATGCAGCCGGCATAGATGCCGCGCTTGTCCTTCTCCAATTCGTCGATGATCTCCATCGCCCGCACTTTC
>DATGLU010000188.1:0-8414 GCA_035294045.1 Roseiarcus sp.
CGCCGAGAAGCGCGTAGATTTCGCCCTGCCGGACGTCGATCGTCGCGCCGGCGCTGGCGATGACCGGGCCGAAGCGCTTGTGGATGTTCTCCATGCGCAGAAAAGGCTGATCGGTCATCGCCTCGATCCTCACGCTTTGCGATAAGGCACGCCGAGCATGCTCGGCGCGTCGGTCCTGTTGCGCACCACGACCAAAGCGATGATCGTGACGACATAAGGCAAAGCCTGCAGCGCCTGGTAAGGAACGCCGAGATTAGGCTCGGCCTGCAGCACGAGCTGCATGGCGTAGAACAGGCCGAACAGCAGCGAGACGAAGAAGGCGCCGACCGGCGACCAACGGGCGAAAACGACGACGGCAAGGGCGATAAATCCTCGCCCGGAGGTCATGCCCTCGACGAATTGATTGGCGTGGGCGAGGGTCAGATAGGCGCCGCCGAAAGCCGCCAGCGCGCCGCCGATCAGGACCGCGCAATAGCGATAGAGCGAGACGCTCAAGCCGGCGACGTCGACGGCTTTCGGATGCTCCCCAACCGCACGGAGAGTGAGGCCGAAAGCGGTGCGGCGAAGCAGAAACCGCGCCGCGATGACGACCAGGATCGTCGAATAGACGAGCGCGTTCTGCCGAAAAAGCGCCGGACCGATATAGGGAATGTTGCTGAGGATCGGGATGTCCAAAGCGGGCGCGATCTGCACGCCCTGGCCGGTCGAAACGAAGTAGGTGCGGAACAGGAAAGAAGTCAGCCCCAGCCCGAGCAGGTTGAGCGCGGCGCCGACGACGATCTGGTTGGCTTTGATCGTGATCGAGAAAAACGCAAAGAGCAGGCCCGCCAGCAGGCCGGCGCCGACCGCCGCCGCAAAGCCGAACCAGAGGTCTCCAGTGGCGAACACGGTCGCAAAGCCGGTAAAGGCGCCGAGCAGCATGATGCCCTCGACGCCGATATTGATCACGCCGGCGCGCTCGGAAATCGTCTCGCCGATCGCGGCGAAAACGATCGGCGTGGCGAGGCGCCAGGCGGCGGCGACGGTCGTCGCGGCGAAGCTCAGATGGACGACGTTCTGCATTCCGCCTTACTCCGCGGGACGGGCGGTCTGGCGCTTGAGCGCCGCGAAGCCGACCACCGAGAGGATCACGAGGCCTTGAATCACGAAGACCAGAACCTGCGGCACTTGCGCATTGATCTGCATGAGCTCGGAGCCGGACCGCAATGCGGCGAAGAGGATTCCGGAGAAGATCGCGCCGAGCGGATTATTGTTGGCGAGCAGCGCCACCGCGATCGCCTCGAACCCGTAGCCCGGCGAAATGTCCTGGTAGAGGCGGAACGTGACGCCGTCGATCTCGACCGCGCCGGCAAGGCCCGCCATTGCGCCGCTGATCGCGATGGCGAGGAGGATGTTCTTCGGCACGTTGATGCCGGCGTAGCGGGCGGCGTGCGGATTGATGCCGACGACCCGCACCGCATAGCCGGCGCTGCTGCGGAAGAGAAAGACGTAAGCGACGACCGCGAGCGCGACGGCGATGAGGATGCCGATATGCAGCCGGGTCGGCGGGAGAAAGCGCGGCAGCCACAGGTCCCGAAGGAATTTCGCCGATTGCGGATAGGCGGCGGCGGGGTCCTTCAGCGGGCCGGTGACCAGGAAATCGGTGAGGATGATCGCGATATAGTTCAGCATGATCGTGGTGACGATCTCGCTGGCGTTGAAGAAAATCCTCAGCAATCCCGCGATCGCCGCCCAGAAAGCGCCGGCGGCGGCGCCGGCCGCCAGGATCAGGCCGATGTGAAGCCAGGCGGGCAGCCCGACAAAGGATACGCCGACCGCCGTCGCAGCGATCGCGCCGGCATAGAGCTGTCCCTCCGCGCCAATGTTCCAAATGCTGCAGCGAAAGGCGACGCAGAGGCCGACGCCGATCAGGATCAGCGGCGTCGCCTTCAGGAACACTTCCGATGTCGACCGGACGTCATGGAACACGCCCGTCACCATGATGGTGAAGACGTCGGTGGCGGGAAAGCCGTTGACGGCCAGAAGAGCGGCCGAAACGAGCAGCGCCAACGCAACCGCCGCGATCGGCGGCACGGTCGCCTTCAGCGCCCTTATCGCCCAATGCAGAAGGCGCGCTTGTCCGGCCCTGCCGAGCGGCGAATTCTCATCCGCGACGGCGAGGCCGCGTTCTCCCCGGGAGACGACGAGCGGAGACGCGCGCTTCATTTCTTGCGCGTCTGGATTTCGCCGGCGACGATCTTCGCCTTGACGCTCTCGACATATTTGCGAACGTCTTCCGGTACCGGCTTGGCCGCCTTGTCGTTGTAAGTGAACTTCATCACGTCCTCGTCCTTGAGGCCGAAATCGACGTTGCTTTTCGGGATGTCGCCGTTCTTGATGCCGGTGACGATGCGCACCACTCCGGCGCCATAGGAAGCGAGATAGACAGCGAGAATATTGGCCGGCGCGACCGAAGTGTAGTCGCTGAACACGCTGAACGTCCCGACATTCGGGCCCGCCTCGCGCGCCGCCTGGACGACGCCCAGCCCGGCGGTGTTGGCGTTGGGCACCACGATATCGGCGCCATGCGAGATCATGTTGACCGCGGCCTCCTTGGCCGCGCCGGCGTCCTGGAAATTGCCGATATAGACCTCGCTGACCGGGAACGCGGCGTTGGTCGCCTTGGCCCCCCTGGCGAAGCCATCGAACGCCTCCTTGATCGGCGGAATGTTCATGCCGCCGACGAGTCCGGCGCCCTTGCCCATTTTCGCAGCGATCGCGCCCATCAGATAAAAGGGCTGGCTGGAATCGGTGTTCAAGCCGATGACTTTGCCTTTATGGATATAGCTGGAGGAGATCAGGAATACGGTCGAGGGATAGTCTTCGGCGACCGTCAGCGCGGCGTCTTGGAACTGGAAACCGTGGCCGAGGACGACATTGTAGCCTTGGCTGGCGTAGTCGCGGAAGGCTTTCTCGAAAGCGGCCGGATTTTCCTGCAGCTCGACATAGCCCACTTTCGCGCCAAGCTTGTTTTTGACGTCCATGAGCGCGTCATAAGCGATGCGATTCCAGCCTTGCTCGGCGACGCTGCCCGGGACGAGCAAGCCCATTTTGAATTCATCGGCGGCTTGCGCCGCGCCCGCGACGGGCGTCGCGAGCGCGGCGGCCATCCCCGCGAGATAGGCGCGCCTATCGATCGTCATGACTTCGTCCTTTCGCGCACAGACCTCTGGAGACTGGCTTAGCTGTAGTTTCGGCGAAACGAGTAGATCCGCTCATTTCTTGCGCGTTTGGATCTCGCCGGCGATGATCTTCGCCTTGACGCTCTCGACATATTTCCGGACGTCCTCCGGCACCGGCTTGGCCGCCTTGTCGTTGTAGGTGAACTTCATCACGTCCTCGTCCTTGAGGCCGAAATCGACATTGTTTTTCGGAATGTCGCCGTTCTTGATGCCGGTGACGATGCGCACGACGCCGGCTCCATAAAACGCCAGATACGTTCCAAGGATGTTCGCCGGCGCGACCGACGTGTAGTCGGTGAACACGCCGAACGTGCCGACATTCGACCCCGCCTCGCGCGCCGCTTGAATGACGCCAAGTCCGGCGGCGTCGGCGTCGGGGACGACAATATCCGCGCCATGCGAGATCATGTTCACCGCAGCTTCCTTGGCCGCGCCGACATCCTGGAAATTGCCGATATAGACTTCGCTCAAGGGGAAGGCGGCGTTGGTCGCCTTGACGCCGTTCGAGAAGCCTTCCAGCGCCTCCTTGATCGGCGGAATCTCCATGCCGCCAACGACGCCGGCGCCCTTCCCGACTTTCGCTGCGATGACGCCCATCAAGTAGAAAGGCTGGCTGGAATCGGTGTTGAGGCCGATGACGTTGCCCTTATGGATATAGCTCGACGAAATGAGAAAGACGACCTTCGGATATTCCTCCGCCACAGTCAGCGCTGCGTCCTGGAACTCGAAGCCATGGCCGAGAATGACGTTGTACCCTTGGCTGGCGTAGTCGCGGAACGCCTTCTCGAACGAAGCGGGGTTTTGCTGAAGCTCGACATAGCTGACCTTGGCGTCGAGCTTTTTCTTGACATCCATCAGCGCGTTGTAGGCGATGCGGTTCCAGCCTTCCTCGGCGACGCTGCCGGGGACAAGCAGGCCCATTTTGAATTGCTCGGCCGCCTCGGCCCGGCTCAACGCCGTGGTCGCAAGGGCGGCCCCCATCCCTGTCAGATACGTGCGTCTATCGATATTCATGGCTCCATCCTCCCTTTTGCTTCTCAAAGAGCTGCGCGCCCGGCGCTCATGCGGAACCTGAAAGAGCCGGCTCCTCTTGACCAAGCGGCGATGAGGAAATCGGCCGGCCCTTTGCCAGGACGACGAATTGGTCAGGGCCGCCTGCGACGAGAGTCTCGACATCCGGGCAGTCGGAGACGACGAGGTCGGCGCGCGCGCCCGGCGCGATCCCGTAGCCTTTCAGGTTCATCAGGCGGGCGGGCGTCTCGGTGATCATCGAATAGGCGAGGTCGAGTTCGCTAGCGTGAAGATGGCCGGCGAGCAGCGTCCAGCGCGCGATTTCGAGCATGTCGCCCGATCCGGTCGGAACGAAGGGATCCTGAATGTTGTCGGAAGCGGTGGCGATGGCGACGCCGCTGCGCGCAAGCTGGGCGACGCGGGTCAAGCCGCGCGGCGGCAAAAGGTCGTGGCTGCGGCCTTGCAGGTAGAGATTAGCGGCGGGCAAGGTGATCACGCCGACATCGAGCGCGGCCATTTCGTCGCGGATGCGCTCGAAGCGCTCACGCGGAAGAGCGCTGAGAACCGACGCATGGCTCAAGACCACTTTGCCTTGCAAGCCATGGCGGCGGATGCGCTCGAAGACGTGGTCGAAGAGCGGGCGCTCGGGATTGAGGTGCTCGTCGAGGTGGAGATCGACGGGCCGGCCGTGACGCGCCGCGGCCTTGAAAAGAACGTCCAGATAGCGATCAGGATCTTCCGCCACTGCCGGCGTGCCGCCGACCGCGTCGGCCTGCGCGACGGCTGCGTCGATATTGGCTTCGAGCCAATCGAGATCCTGATTGGGATGCGGGATCATGAAGGCGACGAGCTGCAGGACGAGGCGATCGGCGCAAAGCGAGCGCAGCCGGCAAAGCTGTTCGAGACCGGAAAACCCTGCGTCCTTATCGACGTTGACGTGACTGCGGATCGCCGTCGTACCGCGAGCCAGGCAGCGGCGCATGGTGCGCGACGCGCGCGCCGTCACATCGCCGGGCGGAGCGCGCCGCGCATAGGCCGCGAAAGCGTCGCGCGCGCCTTGAAGCGTGCCGGACGGGTTCGGCGCAAATTTCAGCGTGCCGGTTTTGTCGAGATGCTGGTGCGCGTCGATGAAGCCGGGCGAAATCAGCAGGTTCGCGATATCGATGACGGCGGTTTGGGGCGGCGCCGACAGATTGGCGTCGACCGCGCCGATGGAGCCGTCGCCTGTGATGAAAATGTCCGCGCTTTGCGCTTCTTTTTTCCCCGGGAGAAGAGCCTTGCCGCCCTTGAGCACGTAGCCGTGCGCCGAGCCGTCAGGTACACGCCTTAGCGCCTCGAGCAAGCCGGCCTTCATTCGCTCCTCCCGCAATGTATCGGTAGCAGGAATCCATTGATTAAACAATTTCATTATTCATATTTAATGTTCGCAAAAAACGAACAATGACCCGCAGATCGTTGATCGGCAACGACGCCTCGAGTACCCAAAATATTTCCTCATCCAGGCATCGCTGGAACAAGAATCAAGCAGAATATTTGAACATAACCTTATGTAACGGATCAAATTACAGTAGCGCAACCAATTAATACTTACAACATCGTCAAACGCGTAGATCACATGCGGATAAGCGCGAAAATATACGTGCCGAAACAAAAATTGTTGACAATCAATTCGGCTTGAGAAATTGTTGACAATCGACGAAAGGGAGCGAGCGATCTCATGTTGGCGGCGCGGCGCAAATTGCCCCGAGACGTGGCCAGCGGTCCTGAGGCCGAACAGCGCGTGGTCAGCGCGGTTCTGGAAGCGATCCTCGACCAGAAGCTCGGCCCCGGCGCCCGTCTCGTCGAGCGAGAGCTCGCCTTGAGCTCCGGCGCCAGCCGGTCGGCTATCCGCAACGGTCTCCTGCGGCTGGCGCAAAGCGGCCTCGTCGAACTCAATCCAAACAAAGGCGCGACGATCGCGACATGCGGGCCGCGCGAAGCGCGCGAAATCTTTGACGCACGGGTCGTCATCGAAAGCTCCCTCCTGACGACGCTCTCCGAAAAGGCGAGCGAGGATGACATTGCTCGTCTCGACGCTTTCGTCGAGGACGAACGGCAGGCCTACGCCGCCGGCCGCATGCAGGACGCGCGATATTTGTCGCGCGGGTTCCATTTGCTGATCGCCGATCTCGCCGGCAACCGGGTTCTCGCGAGCTTTCTGCGCGAACTGATCAACAAGCAGCCGCTTTTGTCGTGGTCAGGAAACAGATCCAAATCGTGCTTCTGCGGCAATCAGGCGCATTCCGAGATCGTCCGCGCCATTGCGGCGGGCGACGCGTCGGCGGCCGCCGCGCTGAATATCGAGCATCTGCGCGAGCTTGAGCGGCAGTTGATCGTCGATCGCGGCAAGGCGCTCGGCATGGATCAATCGTCGTCCGGAGGGGCGAAAACCGTCGCCGAGAGGCCTTCGCAGAAGCGCGCTGGCGCCGTCTCGGCGAAAGTCGAGTTTGGCTGGCGCGCGAAGCCCGCAGCGGCAGGCGCCATAGCGAAAAAGACAAGGCGTGCGACATGAGACGCTTCCATTATCACGCTCCGAACAGCCTAGCCGAAGCCTCGCGTCTGCTGCGCGAGCTCGGCGAGACGGCCAGCCTCTTCGCTGGCGGCACCGACCTATTGGTCGAGATACGCGAGGAGCTGCGCGTCTGCGGGCATGTGATCGACATCAAGAAAATCCCTGGCTTGCGGGCGCTTTCCTTTGACGAGGAGAGCGGCTTGCGGATCGGCGCGCAGACGACCGCGCGCGAGATCGAAACCTCGCCCGTCGTGCGGACCAAATATCCCAATTTGGCGAGCGCCGTCGCCGCGCTCGGCTCGGTTCAGGTGCGCAATCGGGCGACGCTGATTGGCAATATCTGCCGCGCCTCGCCGTCGGCGGATACGCTGCCGCCTCTCATCGCCGATGGCGCGGTTCTGACGATTTGGAACGAGGACGGCGAGCGAAGCCTGCCGATCGAGCGGTTCTTCGTCGGCCCCGGCCGGACGGTCCTCGCCCGGGGCGAGATCGTCACCGGCGTGACCATTCCGCCGCCGCGTCCGGCTAGCGCGCGCATCTATATCAAGCATGGACGAAGAAAGGCGATGGAGCTCGCGACGGTCGGCGTCGCGGTCAGCGTCGATCGCGACGGCGACGTTTGCCGGGACGTTAGGATCGCGCTTGGCGCGGTGGCGCCGACTCCGATCCGCGCCATCCGCGCCGAGGCCGCGCTGCGCGGCAAAAATCTCACGCCTTCTCTCATCGCCGAAGCCGCCGAGAAAGCGATCTCCGAGTCGACGCCGATCAGCAATGTGCGAGCGAGCGCCGGCTATCGCCGCGAAATGGTCGGCGTGCTGACGCGGCGCGCCATCGAGGCCGTGACGGGAGCTCCCTAATGACGCGCGACATATCGATAACGATCAATGGCGAGGAGCGCGAATTCGCCGTGGCGGAATTCCGCAGCCTGCTCGACACGCTCCGCAATGAAGTCGGCTTGACCGGCACGAAGAAGGGTTGCGATGTCGGCGATTGCGGCGCCTGCACGGTGATCCTCAACGGCAAGCCGGTCAATGCCTGCCTGGTTCTCGCCATCGAGGCGGATGGCGCCGCGGTCGAGACGATCGAAGGGTTGCAGGCAGCGCCCGACGAACCCAGCCCGCTGCAGGAAAGCTTCATGATCCATGGCGGCGCTCAATGCGGCTTTTGCACGCCGGGCGTGATCATGATGGCCAAGGCGCTTCTCGACGAGAATCCCAATCCGAGCGAGCAGGACATCCGTTTCGCGCTTGCCGGCAATATCTGCCGCTGCACCGGCTACACGAAAATCTTCGACGCGGTCCGGGCCGCCGCTGACGAGATGAGAAAGGTTCGCGCGCCATGAATATCGGATTGTCGCCGGCCTCCTGGAAAGGCGCAGACGCCGAGCTGACGATTGTCGGCCGCAGCGTGAAGCGCACCGATACGCTTGAAAAAGTCACCGGCCAGGCGCGCTATGCCGGCGATCTGGCGCTGCCCGGCACGCTGCACGGCAAGATCAAGCGCAGCACGATCGCCCACGCGCTGATCAAGCGCATCGATGCGTCGAAAGCGCTGGCGCTCAAAGGGGTGAAAGCAGTGCTGACGCATGAAAACGTGCCGCGCGTGCTGCATTACGGCTCGCCGCATCCGCG
>DATGLU010000189.1:0-5181 GCA_035294045.1 Roseiarcus sp.
CGACGCGCGAGCGATCATCCTCACCGGCTATGGCGCGATCGCCACCGCGGTGACCGCGGTCAAGCTCGGCGCCTTCGATTATCTCGCCAAGCCTGTCGACGCCGACGAAATCCTCGCCGCTTTGATGGCGACGCGGGCGGACAAGCCGCAAAGCGCCGAGCATCCGATGTCCGCCGACCGAGTGCGCTGGGAGCATATCCAGCGCGTCTACGAATCCTGCGAGCGCAACGTCTCCGAGACCGCCCGCCAACTCAACATGCACCGCCGCACGCTGCAGCGTATTTTGGCGAAGCGCGCGCCGCGATAGCGCCAAACCTCCGGACGGTCGGCACGCGCTTATTGCACGGGCCGCTCTCTCGTGTATATTCCTGTATATACGTGAGACGGCCGTCATGACAATCGCCCGAACCCGAACCTTTCGCAGCGGCAACAGCGAGGCTCTGCGGCTGCCGCGCGAAGTCGCCTATGGCGAGGACGTCGAGTTGGTGATCGCGCGCTCCGGCGACGTGATCACGATTTATCCTGCGCGTCTGACCGTCCCGGCCATGATCGACCGCCTTCGATCTCTGCCGGCTCCGTCCAGTATCGAGAGGCGCGACGTCGACGAGCTCCCCGATCGTCCCGGTCTTTGATGGCCGTACTCCTCGAGACCGACGTCCTCATTCATCTGCGCGACGGCGATCCTGAAATCACCGACAAAGTGGCTGCTGTGGGCGACAGCGTCTTGATGTCGATCGTCTCGCGCGTCGAACTCGAGGGCGGCGTTTGGCGCGATCCAGGTTTGGCGCATGTCAGGCGAGCTCGTCTCGAGGTCATTCTCGCAGCCATCCCCGCGCTCGCCTTCGACGCGGAAGCGGCGGACGCCTATCGCGCCATCGTGGCGAGCGCAGGCTATTCGCGGCGCAAGCTGCTCGACCGGATGATCGCCTCCCAGGCGCTCGTCCATCGCGCCGCCCTGGCGACTCGCAACGCCTCGGACTACGCGGACATTCCCGCCCTCGCTTTGCTCCGGTGGTGATCGGCGCGCTCGTCGCGAAGTCGCGCCGCTCGCGGTGACGGCATAGGCGGACGTACCATCTTATTTGGGCCAGTTTTCCTTACCAAAGCTCTTTGGCGGCGACAATGCTGCGTCGGACGATCGCAGTCACCCGCAGGAGCGAAGCGAAGCGGGGCGCCCGCCACAGCGTGGCGCCGGCGAACGTACTCCTGCGCGAGCGCTTGGGGCGCTATAGCGGGTTGACGGCGATCGGCCGGCGTGCGCCGTAGCGCGTCGGCCGTACTGGATTTGCGCTTGCGCGGGAATGACGGACGACAGGAGGCGTTCAGCTCAGCTTCCGCGCCAGCACCTTCTTCAAGACCGGCTCGATACGGGCGAGCTCGTCGAGATGGGCGAGGGACAATTCGGCGAGGCGCGATTCGGCGCGCTCGGTCAGGCTCAACAAGACGCGCCGGTGATCGACGGCGTCGGCGCCGCGGGCGACCAGTCCGGCTTCGGCGAGGCGGTCGGCGAGCTCGACCGCGCTGTGATGGCGGATTCCGAGCCGCGCCGCCAAATCGCCGACCGCCATCGCCGCGCCGGAGGGAAAGCCCTTGATCGCCAGCAGGGCCTGGTGTTGGCGCGGCGTCAGGCCCACGTTGCGCGCCGCGGCTTCGCTGAACTCCAGGAAGCGCCGGATTTGATAGCGGAATTCCGCCAGCGCCTGGTAGTCGGCCGGGCTCGGCCGGCGGGGGGTTCGGGGCTTTTCTTTATTGTTAACCAAAGCCCCGCTCCAGCTTGCCTTTTTATATCGCAATGCGATACGAGGCGCATTCCTTCCCCAATATGCTTATTCGCAGAGATTGTTTTCGTCGATGATCGTCCGCTCCGCTTCCGCCCCGCCGACATCCGCCTCGCCGATTCCGGCGCGGAGCGACCGCCGTCCGCTCGGCGATTTCACCACCGATCCGCGCGTCCTGATCATTGCCGGAATCGCGGTGATCGTCGCCACTGGCGGCGTTCTCGCCGGCGCTCTGCTGCTGAAGCTGATCAGGCTGGCGACCAACATCGCCTATTTCGGCCGCTTCGATTTCGCCGATCTCCGGCTTCAGGATTCGCCGCTCGGGCTGTGGGCGGCGCTGGTCCCGGTGATCGGCGCGCTGATCGTCGGGATCATGGCGCGGTTCGGCAGCGAGAAGATCCGCGGCCATGGCATTCCCGAGGCGATCGAGGCGATCCTGCTCGGCCGCTCGCGGCTCGACGCCAAAGTCGCCGTGCTCAAGCCGCTCTCTTCGGCCGTCGCCATCGGCACGGGCGGCCCGTTCGGCGCGGAAGGCCCGATCATCATGACCGGCGGCGCGATCGGCTCGCTCATCGCCCAGATGCTGCCGGTCAGCGACAACGAGCGCAAGACGCTGCTCGTCGCGGGCGCGGCGGCCGGCATGACGACCGTGTTCGGCACGCCGATCGCCGCGATCATGATGGCGGTGGAGTTGCTCCTCTTCGAATGGACGCCGCGCAGCTTCATCCCGGTCGCGGTGGCGGCGGTGGTCGCGGCGGTCGAGCGCAACATGCTGCATATGCCCTCGCCGCTGTTTGCCTTCAACGGCGGCGTCGACGTTACACTGGTCGGCCTCGCCTGCTGGCTGGCGGTCGGAATCCTCGCCGGCGCGCTTTCCGGCCTTTTAACCCAGCTCGTCTATGCCTGCGAGGACGGGTTCCAGAAGCTGCCGATCCATTGGATGTGGTGGCCAATGCTGGGCGGGGTCGTTGTCGGCCTTGGCGGCCTGGTCGAGCCGCAAGCGCTGAGCGTCGGCTACGACAACATCGCCGGCATGCTGCAGGGCGATGTCCTGCCCAAAGCGGCCTTGCTGCTCCTTATCTGCAAGGCGATCATCTGGGCGGTGGCGCTCGGCTCGGGCACCTCGGGCGGGGTGCTGGCGCCGCTGCTGATCATGGGCGGCGCGCTGGGTACGGTGATCGGCGGCTTCCTGCCGTTCGGCGGCGCCGGCTTCTGGGCGCTGCTCGCCATGGCCGCGACGATGGGCGGGACGATGCGCTCGCCGCTGACCGCGACCTTCTTCGCCGTCGAGCTGACCGGCAATGTCCATATGCTGCTGCCGCTGATCGCCGCTTGCGGCGCCGCGCACGCCATGACCGTGCTGCTGCTGCGTCGATCGATCCTGACCGAGAAAGTCGCGCGGCGCGGCCATCACCTGGTCCGCGAATATCGCGTCGATCCGTTTGCGCTGACGCGGGTGCGCCAGGTCATGACCACGGCGGTCGAGACGGTTCCGGCGACGATGACCTTGCACGGCGCCGCCAAGCTCCTCACCGACCCGGCGACGTCGCATCCGAGCTTTCCGGTCGTCGATGCCGAGCAGAAGGTCCTCGGCGTCATCGATCCGCCCGCGGTGCTGCGCTGGCGGCGCGCCGGCAAGCACCGCACGGCCAGCCTCGCCGAATTGCTGGCGGGGACAAAGGTCTTCTCGGCCTTTCCGGACGAATACCTGGAGAGCCTCGCCGACCGCATGACCACCGCCAACGTCGCCCATCTGCCGGTGATCTCGCGCGAGGACGCGCGCCTTGTCGGCTATATCGGCTGGAAGGACTTGATGCGCGTTCGCACCAAGCTGCGGAGCGAAGAGCGCCGACGCAAGGTCTTCTTCCGCATCCGGCCGATCTCCGCCAATTAGCTAGCCGCCGGCGCGGGCTCGGCGCCGCCGCTTTCGACCTGCGGCCTTCGATATGCTACAGGCGCGCCAGCCTCTCGAAGGATTCGCGCCATGGCCAGTCCCCATATCGAACATTTCCTCGGCGGCTCGCCGGCGGCGGTGGCGATCAGGCTGATCGTCGTCTCCTTCGTGGTCGGCGTGCTGCTCGTCATGTTCGGCGTCGAGCCCGGCGACATCGTCGCCAGCATTGAGCGGCTCATCCGCCGCATCGCCGAATACGGCCTCGCCGATTTCCGGCAATTCGGCCGAACGCTGCTGACCGGCGCGATCGTCGTCGTGCCGATCTGGCTGCTCATCCGCCTGCTCGATTCGCGCCGCTCGCGGTGAGCTATCCTCCCCCGTGGAGCGAAGCGGAACGGGGGAGGGGGACCGCGCGCGCCGCGCGCGGTGGAGGGGGCCACGGCGGTTGAGGATTATCCTGAACCGCCGAAGCCCCCTCCACCATGCTTCGCATGGTCCCCCTCCCCCGCTTTCGCGGGGGAGGAAGAGCGGCGGCGCTGACGGTACGTTACGGCGAGGAGGTCAACCGCCGGCAAAATCCCGCGCGTCCGCCCCGACCGCTTCCGCGATCGTGCTGTGGCCGCCGACGTCGAGCAGCTTGCGCAGGCCGGCGAGGATTTCGCCGACCAGGCTTGGCCCGCGATAGACCAGCGCCGAATAGACTTGCGTCAGGCTCGCGCCGGCGCGGATTTTGGCGTAGGCGGCGTCGGCGCTGTCGATCCCGCCGCAGCCGATCAGCGGAAAGGCGCCCTCGGCGCGCAGATAGGCTTGCGCGAGGAGCCGCGTCGAGGGCGCGAAAAGCGGCCGGCCGGAAAGACCGCCGGCCTCCTGCGCGGCGGGATCGGCGAGGCCTTGGGGCCGCGCCACGGTCGTGTTCGAGACGATCATCCCGTCGATCCTGCGGCCTCGCGCCACCGCGACGATGTCGTCGAGCGTTGCAAGGTCGATGTCCGGCGCGATCTTGACGAGGATCGGACGGCGCTCGGCGTAAGCTTCGCGCGCCTCGATCACGCGGGCGACGAGCTCGTCCAGGGCGCTCTTTTGCTGCAGGTCGCGCAGATGCGGCGTGTTGGGCGAGGAGACGTTGATCGTAAAGTAGCTCGCCACGTCGGCGAAAGCGGCGATCCCGCGCGCATAATCCGCGATGCGGTCGGGCGCGTCCTTGTTCGGCCCGATATTGACGCCGACAATGCCGCGCTTCGCGCGCGCCGCCAGCCGCCGATGCGCGGCCTCATAGCCATGATTGTTGAAGCCGAGCCGATTGATCAGCGCCTTGTCGCGCGTCAGCCGGAACAGGCGCGGGCGCGGATTGCCGGCCTGGGGCAGGGGGGTCAGCGTGCCGACCTCGACAAAGCCGAAGCCGAGGCCGAGCAGGCCGTTCGGGACTTCGGCGTTCTTGTCGAAGCCCGCCGCCATGCCGAGCGGGTTGGGAAAGGCGAGGCCGAAAGCTTGCGTCGCCAGGCGCGGATC
>DATGLU010000190.1:0-6691 GCA_035294045.1 Roseiarcus sp.
CTATGTTCGCGGCGTGATAAAGCGCTTCGCGGCGCGCGGCGACGTCTTCCGCCCGGGCGACGTGATCATGCACAACGATCCCTATGGCGGCGCCTCGCATGGGCCGGACGTCGCTTTCTGCGTGCCGGTCTTCGACGGCGAAACCCTGCTCGGCTTCTCCGTCACCACGGCCCACCACCTCGACATCGGCTCTCATACGCCCGGCAGTTGCGGCATTGTCGACGCCGTCGACGCCTATGCCGAAGGCTTGCAATTCAAGGCGATCAAGGTCGTCGACCAGGGCAGGCGCAACGACATGGTCTGGCACCTGATCCGCGACAATATCCGCATTTCGGATCTCGTCGTCGGCGATATGGAGGCGCAGGTCGCCGCCGCCCAGATCGGCGCGCAGCGCTTTCTCGATCTCGTGCGCCACTATGGCCGCGATACGGTGAACGGCGCCAGCGCTGATCTCATGGACTATTCCGAGCGCCTGATGCGCGCCGCGATCCGCAACATTCCGGACGGCGTCTATAGCGCCTCCACTTATATTGACGGCTTTCTCGACGACCCGGAGCCGTCGCGCCGCGATTTGAAAATCGTCGTGACGATCACCGTCAAAGGCGACGAGATGGTGGTCGATCTCGCCGGCACGGCGCCGCAAGTGCCGGACCGTCCGATCAACATGCCGTTCGAGGGGACGGTCGATTGCGCGATCTGGCTGACCCTGCGCTCGATCCTGCTCGACAGCGTCGTCTATGGTCCGATCCCGCAAAATAGCGGCCTGACCCGACCGATCAGGATCGTCGCGCCGAAAGGCTGCCTCGCCAATCCGATTTTCCCGGCGCCGGTGATCGCGCGCTTCTGTCCCGGCAACGCGCTTGCCGACGCGGTGATGAAGGCGCTGGCGCCGGCCGTGCCCGGCCAGATCAGCGCCGGCATCGGCAATTTGACCGTCATCGCCTTCAGCGGCGTCGCGAACGACCAGCAATGGGTGCATATGGAAATTCTCGAAGGCAGCTATGGCGGCCGGCGCGGCATGGACGGCATGGATACCGTCGACACGCTCTACGCCAATACGCGCAACAATCCGATCGAGGACATCGAGACGCATCTGCCCTTGCGGGTCGAGCGCTACGAGTTGCGCGAGGACATGGCTGCGCCGGGCGAGTGGCGCGGCGGCGTCGGCTCGATCCGCGAATTCCGCTACCTGACGGATGGCGGCTTTTCGGTGGAGGGCGATGGCCACAAGTTCAAGCCGTGGGGCTTTGACGGCGGGGCGGACGGCGCGCCGAGCGCTCTCGTCCAGGCGACCTCGTCAGGCGAGCGCATCGAACTGCCGTCGAAAGTGCCTTATCGCAAGGCGAAGGCGGGCGATCGCCTGATCGCCTCCGGTCCGAGCGGCGGCGGTTATGGAAATCCCCTCGCCCGGGCGCCCGAGGCGGTTCTCGAGAATGTCCTTGACGGGATCATTTCCGCCGACCTCGCCCGCCGGCAATACGGCGTGGCGATCGCTAATGGCGAAGTCGACGCCGTCGCCACCAAGGCGCTGCGCGCGAAGATGAGAAACGGATAGGCGGACGAAAATCGGCGCGCCGGCCTGTCAGGCGCTCAGAAACTCGTTCCACCGGCGCGCCAGGTAATTGTGATCGTCCATGATCGTGTTCCAGACGCGCACGCGCGACATGCGGTCGATATAGGAGCCGCCGCCGCGGACCTCGCCAGTCCGCACGCATGTCTCGCCGAAGGGATCCGGCAAGTCGGCGCGCGCCGGCTTTCCTTCGTACCAATAGTCCCATTCCGCCTCGGAAAGATGGCGGCGGGTGCGCTCGCGCACCGACATGTAGTAGCCCTGCCGCGCCAGGATCGCGCCGGCCGGGCCCTCCATCCACCAGTTCAGATAGGCGTAAGCCGCTTCGAGCGCTTCGCCAGAAGCGGCGGCTGAGAGGCAAAGGTCGGAATGCCAGCCGCGCGATCCTTCCGCCGGCATCGCGCTCATCACGTCGAGGCCGCGGCGGCGGAGCTTGATGATTGCGGGCGAGAAGATGCTCTGAACGACGACGCCGCCGCGCTCCATCAGCCTGACCGCGTCTTCATAAGTCTCCCAGAGCCCGCGAAAATGGCCGTTGCGCTTCTTGTCCTTCAAGATCGCGATGATCGCGTCGATCTCCTCAATGGACAAGTTGGCGATATCGGCGAATTTCCGGATGCCCGCGCCTTCCACCGCCAAAGCCGCCTCGATCATGCCGAGCGTCGGGTCGCGGAGCATGGCGACCTTGCCGCGCCATCTGTCGTCGATCAGCCAGGCCCAACTGTCCTGCTCGCCCGGACGAAGGCGCCCGCGCAGGTTTTCCAGATAGCCGAGGGAATCCGTTCCATGGATCGTCGGCAGCATGCTCGCAAACTGAGTCGGAGAGGAGGCGAGCCGCCCGTCGTCCTGAACATAGAGCTGGCGGAAAAGATCGCCGCAGATCGTCGCGCCGTCTCGGGACAACGACGCCAAGGAGGCAATCTCGCTCCAGGCCGGAATCCGCTCGATCGCAATCGGCTGGATCGAGCGCGCCGTCCACATCAGATCGACCGTGTGCCATTGATGATAGACATCGAAACTGTCCGGCCGCGTCGCCGCCTGGCGGATTTCCGCCGCGCCTTCGAGCAGTTCGAATTCGATGTCGAAGCCGAGGTCCTTCGCCGCCTGGCGGCGGATCGGCTCCAACAGAATCTCGCGCCGGCCGAGCACCCGCAGCGCCGGGCGCGTTTTGCGCGGCCGGCGCTTGCGGTCGACGCGCAACGCGCGCGCCTTGTGAGACGCGGAGCGTCCGTCGACGATCGGCGTCAGATACGGGGCGACCTTCTGCGCCGTGAGCACCGACAGGACTTTCAGCCGCGCCCGGGTCCGCTCCATGGCGCGCTCGATATGAAGGGAGAGCGCGGCGGCGGCTTTCTCGACCTCGCCGGCTAAAAGATGATCGAGAACCTGCGCATGCTCCTTCAGCGCCGCTTTGGCTTCGCTCAGGCCGAAATGCTTGGCGAACAGCCGATTGATGACGTCGGGCATCCGGCTCTGCTGGATCGTCGCGGTCAGCCGGCGATTCGCGACGGGGGCGAAACAGGCCTCGTGGAGATCGCGCTCGATTTCCTCGATCTGACGCGGCGTTAGGGAAGGCGCCGCCTGAAGCGCTTCTTCGATCCGCGCCCGCATCGTCTCGACGACCTGTTTCTCGAGAGATCTCGACGCGAGGCGTAGCGCCGCCGGCTCGAGCAATCGGCGGATTTCGAAATGCTCGGTCACGTCGCGCGCTGTGAGCGGCCCGGCTGTCCAATGCGACCAACGGTCCTTCTCGATCAGACCGTCATGGTTGAGCCGCGCCAGCACGTCGCGCACCACCGTGCGGCTCACGTCAAAATGTGCGCACATTGCGGGTTCTGAAATTTTGTACGCGCCGAACGGCATGCAAGCGACGACGCTCTCGGCCGCCTCGCCATAGATTTTCTGCCAGGCAGCGCGCTGGGCGTAGTCCTGGATCACGCCGGAAACGTCGAGGTCGAGCGCGAGGAGATTCTCCCGGATCGGCGCCGCATCGTGCTCGGTCGAGCCGACGAGATAGCCCCGCCCGCGGAACCGGCGGATCAGGCCTTCGTCGGCCAGCAATTCGAGAGCCCGCTTTACCGGCCAGCGGCTGACCCCGAGCAAGGTGGCGATCGGCCCTTCGAGCAGGACGATGCCGGGCCGGAGCTTGCCGGCCTCGATGTTTCGCGCAATTTCGTCCCGCACCAGCTCGTAGTAAGGCCGAGGCTCCTGCAGAATGGAGGGGCTCTCCGTCGCCAGGACAAGGCTGGGAGCCGGATCGTCCAATTTGACGTGATTCATAATCGCGACGGAACGGGCTTTCTAAATTGTCTTCGTGGAAGCGGTTTGCCTTGCCCAAACAGGCGGGCGATTTGGAACCATACCACAAATCCCCCATCCCATTTCGAGCGCGCTCCTTTGAACTGCTCGCGCCGGGCTGGGCGCCGTCGCTCGTACCTCCGAAGCGCCAAGACGCAAGCGGCGAAAAATCGGCCTGATCTCGGTCGCCGGACGAAGCGCAGTCTATATAGATGGATTCACAAATAGCCACGAGATTAGCCGCGAAAGCCCGCTATTTTCAATTTGACGACGATCCAGCAATTTGCATACAATAATTGAAACTCGACGATAATTTCGTCGCGTTTGGGAGGGTCCTGCAATGCTCAGCAATCCTGCCGTTTCGCCCGGCGAGGCGCGCAATCCGGCGTCGCCGGCGATCCCGGACGTTTCGCCCCTGACCAAAGGCCAAGTCACCTATACCGCGGTCGTCGCGCTGCTCGCCTGGACCTTCGCGGTCTACGACCTGATCACGTTCGGCAATCTGCTGCCGAAAATTCAACAAGAGTTCGGCTGGTCGAATGCGACCGCGTCGTACGTCGCGACCCTGGTCGGCCTCGCCTCGCTGGTCGTCGCCCTCTGCGTCGGGCCGATCATCGACGGGCTCGGCCGACGGTTCGCGCTGGTCCTGACGACGGGCGGCGCAGCGGTGAGTTCGGGCCTCGCGGCTCTCGCCTTCGGCCCGGTATCGCTGGTCGTCTTTCGGGCCCTGTCCGGCTTCGGCATGTCGGAGCAAGCCGTCAACTCCGCCTATCTCAACGAGGTCTTCGCCGCCCGCGCCAAAGGCTTTCTCTACGGGATCGTGCAAGCGGGCTGGCCGCTCGGCGTGATGCTTTCGTCAGGACTTGCCGCCCTGCTCCTGCCGGAGATCGGCTGGCGAGGCGTTTTCCTCGTCGCCGCCTTTCCGCTTCTGGTGATGCTGATCTGCCGTTTCGGGCTGAGAGAATCGCCGTATTTCGTCAAAGTTCAGCACCTGCGTCGCTTGCGGGATCGCGGCGATATCGCCGGCGCCGAGGAGCTCGCCCGGCGCTGGAGCCTCGATATGAAAGGCGACCGGTGGAACACCTATGCGGAGCTGTTCCGCCCGGCCTTGCGCCGACAATCGATCGCGTTGGGCGCGATGTTCTTCTTCAAGATCATCGCCGACTCGCAGTTGACCGTCCTTGCGACCTCAGTTCTTGGTCAAGCCAAAGGCATCGACCTGACCAGCGCGCTGTGGACCATCTTTTTCGGCAACGGCGTCGCGGTGCTCGGTTACCTGTTCCTTGGCTGGACGGGCGACAAGATCGGCCGGCGCGAAACCGTGATCGTCGCGCAGACCCTGGCGGCGGTTTGCATCTTCGCGCTGCTTTTCCTCGCCAACGGGCTCGCGAGCGTCATCATCTGCTACGCGCTCGTTCTGTTCTTCGCGCAGGGCGCCGCGGCGCCGTTCTTCGCCTATGTCGGCGAATCCTTCCCGACCCGGGTGCGCGGCTCGGGCGCGGCCTATATCAACGTCGCGGGGCCGATCGGCGGAATTTTCGGTCCGCTGGTCTATGGCGCTTTGCAACAGGCTGGCGCGAGCCCGACCGCCGCCGCCGCTTCCGGCGGCGTGGCGGCGCTCATCGCGGCGGCTTGCATGTTGGGCGCCCGGTCGATCCGTCCGGGACAAGAGCTCGCCGATATTTCTCACTGACGCCGCAGCGATCGGCGCTTCGTATGAAGCGCCGATTGCTCAAGCCAGCTTGCCAGGCGGCAAGCGTCCCTGATTGCCTGTCAAATGCCGGCTCATGAGATCCCTCGCCCCGTCGACGTCTCCGGCCGCCAGGAGATCGATCAGCGCGGCATGCTCTTCCAGCCCGCAAACCGGCGGCTCGCCGTCATAGAGCAAGACGGCCAGCGAGGTCTTGGCCGCGAGCTGCTGAACAAAGCTCTCGAGGAGGCGATTTTCTCCCAAAGAGGCAAGCAACGAATGAAACTCGGTCAGCAATTGCACGAACCGGCCGCGATCGCCCGAAGCCTGGGCGGCGATCTGCTGGTCAAGGTGCTTGCGAAGGGCGCGGATGTCATGGGCGGTGCAATGACGGCAGACATCGGCGACCACCTCTCCCTCGATCAGGCGCCGCGCCGCATAGGCCTGCTGGACCTCGACAAGCGAAGGGTCCGCGACAAAGGCGCCGCGATTGCGCTGCAGGCTGACGATGCCGGCAAAGGCCAGGCGCTGCAGCGCCTCCCTGATCACGGTTCGCCCGAAGCCGAGCTTCGCCCCCAACGCGGCTTCGCTGAGCTTCTGTCCCGGGCGAAACCGCTCCTTCACGATCAGCGAAGCGATGGCGTGGGCGACCCGGTCGTCGGAAGCAAGGCCGTGAAACAGGCCGCCATGGCCGAACTGGCGGATCGGCGCAGCTTCGGGCGCGGGCGCTTCGCGCGCCGCCTCGCTGCGCTTCGTCTTCATCGGCTCGCCGGCGCGCTTGAGGACCTTGAGGATCGTCTCCGGCGACAGGTTCAGGCCGTGCCGCCGCCTGAGCTCCGACCTCAGCCGGTGGACGCCGAGATTCTCGCTCTTGCGCAAAGCGAGGATCAGCGCTTCCTCGCGCTCGAAGACCTTTTGAAGCGGAGACGAAACCGGCCTGCGGCTGGAATCGGTCAAGCCGGCCGGTCCGAATTCTTGGTATTTCCGCCACCATTTGCGAAGCGTCGGTCGCGAAATGCCGAACTTGGCGCAAACCAGGCCGGCGCGTCCGGTCGCCTCATAGGCTTCGATCCAGCGTAGGCGCTCGTCACCGGACACGATAGGCTCTCGATATAATCTATACACACTGATTC
>DATGLU010000191.1:0-2826 GCA_035294045.1 Roseiarcus sp.
ATCGCAACGCAATGCTCCAGATAGCCTAGGCCCAGCCCGCCATGCTCCTCCGGCGCGGTAATCCCGTGCAGCCCGAGCGCGCCCATTTTCGGCCAGAGGTCACGCGGGAAGAGATTGTCGCGATCGATCGCCCCCGCGCGCGGCGCGATCTCGGCTTCCGCGAAATCGCGCGTCGTCTCGCGGATCGTCTCGGCGCTTTCGCCGAGATCGAAATTGAAGGGGCGGGGGGCGTTGGGGATCATGGCGGCAAGAGTTCTCAGGCTTTCAAATAGACTGCAAAATTACCGAGTTGCAGGATCGCAACGTCATTGTGCGCTTAGGCCGCCTTCGCGCGCGGCTCGATTCGCTTCAACGCGTCGCCGATCTGCCTGCGCCTCTCCATCAGTTCATAGTCGGCTTGGATTCCAAGCCAGAACCCATCCGATAAGCCAAAATAGCGAGCGAGCCTCAGGTCGGTGTCCGCGGTTATGGCGCGCTTGCCGAGTACAATCTCGTTGATACGACGCGGCGGAACGCCAATGGCGCGGGCGAGGCCGTTCTGACTCAACTCCATCGGCTCGAGAAATTCGTGAAGCAGAATTTCCCCCGGGGTAGGGTTCGGGATCATTTCTTTGTCAGCCGATGTTCGCGCCATTGCCATTTTTCTCCGCGCGGAGCGCCCTTTTTCTAATGATAGTCGACGATTTCGACCTGTTCAGGACCGCCTTTCGTCCACACAAAACAAATACGCCATTGTTTGTTGACGCGAATGCTGTGTTGGCCGGCGCGACCGCCCTCAGGGCAATCTCCATAACGCAAGACGTTATGCATTATAGAGACGCGGTAAGAGCTCTTGACAACGCTGTTCACCCCGAATAATGAGTAATTACTCAGTGAGTTTTCAATCAGCCATGCGCCACGCCTCGCGAAAAGAACAGAAGCACGCCACCCAGCGCCGTCTCGTCGAGGTCGGCCTGGATTTTTTCGCGGCGCGCGGCTTCGCCAATTCCAACACCGCGGATTTCGCCAAGGCGGCTGGCGTCTCGCATGGCGCGGTCTTCCTGCACTTTCCGACCCGAGAGGCTTTGGTGCTGCGGGTGCTCGACGCTTTCGGCGACCGGCTCTCGGCCGCGCTCAGAGAGGCGATGCAGGGCGAAGCGAGCTTCAAAGGCGCGCTGCGCGCTCATCTCACCGTGCTGCGCGAGTACGAGCCGTTCTACGCCCGGCTGGTCCAGGAAGGGCCGCTTCTGCCGCTCAAGGCGCGCAGTCTGCTCTTCATCCTCAACGCCTCGGTCTCGCATCGCTTGAAGCTCGCCGCCGAGGCGGAAGCGGCGGCCGGCGCGATGCGCAAAATCGCGCCGCATCTCCTGTTCAACACCTGGCTGGCGCTTCTCCACTATTACATCGCCAATCGCGACGTGTTCGCGCCGGGCCAATCCGTCCTCGCCGCCAAAGGCGAGGAGCTGATCGCCCATTTCCTGAGCCTCGTGCGCAGCGGAGAAAAGCCATGACGGTGAAATGCGTCTCCTGCGGCTCGTGCGGCTTCCCGATGGAGAAGGCGGAGGATTTCGCGCTCGGCGATCCGAGCCAGCCCTATTGCCGCTACTGCACCGACTCGGCCGGCGCGCTCCTGCCCTACGAAAACGTGCTCGCGGTCAACGCCCGCCACTATGTCGAGACGCAAGGCGTCAGCCCGGAAGCGGCGAGGACCATGGCCGCGGCGCTGCTCGCCTCGATGCCGGCCTGGCGCGACCGCGCGCCGATTTAATCAAACGCAAGGAGAAAAGCATGCTCGACCATGTCGGTCTTCGTACGAAAAAGTTCGACGCGCTGGTCGCGTTCTACGAGACATGCCTGAAGCCGCTCGGCTACGCCAAGCTCTCGACCTATGAAGGCGGCGCCGGCTTCGGCAAGGACGAGGCTCCAGCGCTCTGGATTGGCGCATCCAAGGACGGGCCGTCCAGCGTCCATCTCGCCTTCGAAAGCCCGACGCGCAAGGCGGTCGACGCCTTTTACAAGGCGGCGCTCGAAAAGGGCGCGAAGGACAATGGCAAGCCGGGCATCCGCGCCGATTACGGCGAGAGCTACTACGCCGCTTTCGTCATCGATCCCGACGGCAACAATATCGAAGCGGTCTGCATGAAGACGTGACGAAGGCGTCGGCGCGCCGGAGACAAGATCATGGCAAGCTCAGCATCGTCCGTTCTCGCTTCGGTTCTTCTTGCCGACGCCCCGGTCAAAGACCGCGCGGCCAAGCTCGGCCTCTATGGCTGGCTGGTCGGCTCATGGGAGGCCGATGTCGTGACCCATGCGCCGGATGGCGCGCAGCACGGAGGAGAAGCGGAAATCCATTTCGCCTGGGCGCTCGAAGGGCGCGCGATTCAAGATGTATGGATGATCCCGCGCCGCAAGGACCGGATCGACGCGTCGCCTCTGCCGGTGGCCGGCAATTGGTACGGGACGACTCTCCGCGTCTACGATCCGGCCATGGACGCATGGCGCATCTATTGGATCGATCCCGCCACAAACGCGTTCTATTTCCAGATCGGCCGCCGACGCGGCGCCGACATCGTGCAAGAGGGACAAACCGAATCGGGCCTGGCGTCGCGCTGGCGCTTTACCGGGATCGCGCCGCGCTCCTTCCGCTGGCTCGGCGAATTCTCGTCCGACAAGGGCGCCTCTTGGCGGCTCGTCGTCGAGATCCTCGCCCGCCGGACTTCGCCGGTGGACCCAGATTGCAAAATACCGGCGGAACAGGACGCGAGCGTCTAGCGGCTCGATTCACCGTCAACGTGAGAGCGAAGCGACGACGCAATCCGTTCGGATTGCTTCGCTGTGCTCGCAATG
>DATGLU010000192.1:0-3577 GCA_035294045.1 Roseiarcus sp.
GCGTCAGCCAGATGACCTCGACCAGTCAGCTCGGCGCGACCGCGATCAGCGTCCAATTCGATCTCGACCGCAATATCGACGCCGCCGCCAACGACATCCAGGCGGCGATCAACGCGTCTTCCGGCAATCTGCCGAAGAACCTGCCGAGCCCGCCGACGTACCGCAAAGTCAATCCTTCGGACGCGCCGATCCTGATCTTGTCGGTGCAGTCCGACGCCGTGCCGGTCACCGACGTCGACGACGTGACGGAGAACGTGCTCGCCCAGCAGATCAGCCAAATTCGAGGCGTCTCGCTGGTCCGCGTCGGCGGCCAGCAGACGCCGGCGATCCGCATCCAGATCGACCCAGCCAAACTGGTCGAGAAGAATCTCCAGCTCGAGGACGTGCGCCAGCAGATCGGGATCGCGACCGTCGACAGCCCGAAAGGCGCGATCAACGGCGTCAAACAGTCCTTCACCATCTACGACAATGACCAGATCACGCGGGCGAAGGACTGGGACAATATCGTCATCGCCTATCGCAATGGCGCGCCTGTGCGCATTCGCGACATCGGGCGGGCGGTCGACGGCCCGGCGGACCGCCTCCAGGCGGCCTGGACCGACGGCAAGCCGGGCGTCTTCCTCGTCATCTTCAAAGAACCGGGCTCCAACGTCATCAAGACGGTTCAGCGGATCAAGCAGGCGCTCGTCCATCTCGAGGCGTCGATACCCTCGAACATCCACGTCACGGTGACCTCCGACCGCACCACGACGATCCGAGCCTCGGTCGACGACGTCCAATTCACCTTGATGCTGACCATCTTCTTGGTCGTGATGGTCATTTTCCTCTTCCTGCGCAGCGTCTGGGCGACGCTCATCCCGAGCGTCACCGTGCCTCTGGCGCTGCTCGGCGCCTGCGCTGCGATGTGGGGCGTCGGCTATAGCCTCGACAATCTCTCGTTGATGGCGCTGACCATCGCCGTCGGCTTCGTCGTCGACGACGCGATCGTCGTGCTTGAAAATATTACCCGCCATATCGAAAACGGCATGCGGCCGCTCGCTGCGGCGTTGAGGGGCGCCGGCGAGATCGGCTTCACCGTCGTGTCGATCTCGCTGTCGCTGATCGCCGTGCTGATTCCGCTCCTGCTGATGTCGGGGATTATCGGCCGCCTGTTCCGCGAATTCGCCGTCACGCTGGCGATGACGATCATCGTCTCGGCCTTCGTCTCGCTGACTTTGACGCCGATGATGGCGTCGCGCTTCTTGAAGTCGCATGGCGCGGTCAAGCATGGGCGCATCTACCAAGCGAGCGAGCGCGCCTTCGCGGCTCTGGCGAACGGCTACGAGCGGGCGCTCGACATCGTGCTGCGCCACCGCTTCGTGACGCTGATGGTGTTTCTCGCCACGGTCTGCGCGACCGGCTATCTCTTCGTCGTGATCCCGAAGGGTTTCTTCCCGCAGCAGGATACCGGCGTCATCTACGGCAATTCCGACGCGCCGCAGGACATCTCGTTCGACGAGATGGTGAAGCTGCAAAAGCAGCTCGGCGCGATCGTCCAGGCCGATCCCGGCGTCGCGGCGGTGCCGATGGCGCTCGGCGCCGGGGTCGGCGCCACAGCGCAAAATAACGGTAGGATGTTCATCGCGCTGAAGCCGCGCGACGAGCGCGACGCCGACGCGTTCGAGATCATCAACCGCCTGCGGCCGAAGCTCGCCAAGGTCAAGGGCGTCCGCCTCTATCTTCAGGTCGCGCAGGACGTGACGGTCGGCGCGCGCTCGGCGCGCACGCAATTCCAATACACGGTGCAGGACGCCAATCTCGACGAGCTCAACGCCTGGGCGCCGCGGATTCTCGACCGGCTGAAGCAGCTTCCGGAACTGCGCGACGTCGCCACCGACCAGCAGGTGGCGGGAACGACGCTGACCATCCATATCGACCGCGACATGGCGGCCCGCTTCGGCATCCAGCCGCAACTCATCGACGATACGCTCTACGACGCATTCGGCCAGCGCCAGGTGGCGCAATATTTCACCCAGCTCAACACCTACGAGGTGATCGAGGAGATCCTGCCGAGCCTGCAGGGCGATCCCAGGACCCTCGACAAGATTTACATCCGCTCGCCGACTACCGGGCAGGAAGTGCCGATGAGCGCTTTCGCCAAATGGACGACCGAGCCGGTGCAGCCGCTGTCGATCAGCCATCAGTCGCAATTCCCGGCGGTGACGATCAGCTTCAATCTCGCGCCCAACGTGGCGCTCGGCCCGGCGACCGAGGCGGTGCAGCGGGCCGTCGGCGATTTGCATCTGCCGCCGGCGATGACGACGACGTTCCAGGGCAACGCCCAGGCTTTCCAGGATTCGCTGACCACGGTGCCGCTGCTCATCCTGGCGGCGTTGGTGACGGTGTACCTGATCCTCGGCGTGCTCTATGAGAGCTTCATCCATCCCCTGACGATTCTCTCCACCTTGCCCTCGGCGGGGCTCGGCGCGCTCGGCATCTTGATGATTTCCGGCTACGAATTCAGCCTCGTCGCCTTGATCGGCACGATTCTCCTGATCGGCATCGTCAAGAAGAACGGCATCATGATGGTCGACTTCGCCATCGCCGCCGAGCGCGACGAGCATCTGACCACCGAGCAATCGATCCGCAAGGCGGCGCTGTTGCGCTTCCGTCCGATCATGATGACGACCATGGCGGCGCTGCTCGGCGGCGTGCCGCTGATGCTCGGCCATGGCACCGGCTCCGAACTGCGCCAGCCGCTCGGCTATACGATGGTCGGCGGCCTCATCGTCAGCCAGGCTTTGACCCTGTTCACCACGCCGGTGATCTATCTCTATCTCGACCGCCTCTCCAACTGGCTCACCGGCGCTACGGCGAAAAGCCGCGCCGAGGCGCGGCGCGAAAGGACGCATTGGGACGAGGAGCGCCGCGCGCAAGCGGCGGAATAGCGGCCCGCGCACGGTACGCACGATTGCCCGAGCGCCGCTCCGCGCGGCAAAAGGCGCGAAACCCCCTTCTCCCGCTTGCGGGAGAAGGTGGCGCGAAGCGCCGGATGAGGGTAATGCGCCGCGACGACGGAGTTCGCATCTTCGCCATTGCGCGGCTCACCCTCACCCCAACCCTCTCCCGCAAGCGGGAGAGGGGGCGCGCCGTGGCCTTGATCACCCCCGCGGTCCTCACTGCGCCACGATCCCGAAGCCGCCTGGGTGAGGGTTAGCGCTCAGGCAGCCGCGAACCGGCTTGTCGCTGCCGAACTGCTATGTTACACACAACTTCAGGGAGGCGCGTCCGCATCTGGACCGTCCGAAAAACCAAGCCCTAGAAGAGGCGCAATGACGGAAGCGGGGTCCTTTCCAGGTGTCGAGCTGGCCTTGATCGGCGGCCAGCAGCCTTTCGTGCTCGACGAGCTGAAACGGCGCTTCGCCGTCCATCCGATTTACGCCGAGGCCGACCCTTTCGCCGCGCTCTCCCGCATCGGCGAGCGCATCAGAGGCGCCGTCGGCCACGGCATGGCCGGCCTGACGCGCCGCCATCTCGATCTGATGCCGAAGCTCGAAATCTGCGCTCTGAACGGCGTCGGCCTTGAGACGAGCGATCT
>DATGLU010000193.1:0-3259 GCA_035294045.1 Roseiarcus sp.
GACGAGGTCTCGCGCGGCTTCCGCCTCACCGGCTGGCAGAAATTCTGGCAATTGGAGGCGCCGTTCGCCGTGCCGGGCCTGATCTGGAACACGATGATGTCGATGTCCGGCGGCTGGTTCTTCGTCGTCGCCTCGGAGGCGATCACCGTCGGCGACACGACGATCACGTTGCCCGGAATTGGCTCGTACATCGCCGCGGCCAACGATCAGGGCCGATGGGACGCGATCGTCGCGGCGGTCGTCACGATGGCGATCGTCATCCTCCTCTACGATCAATTGCTGTTCCGCCCGATCATCGCCTGGGCAGGAAAATTCCGCGTCGAGACGACGGCGTCGCAAGTCACGGAGCAATCCTGGGCGCTGAACGTGCTCCGCCGCACCGTCTGGCTGCGCAACGCCTATTTGCCTCTGGTGCGCGCTTTACGCGCCGCCGCTTTATGGCGGATCGGCGCGCCGGCCTCGTTCCGCAAGCGGCGAGCCGCCGGATCGCCCGTGGCGACGCGGATTTTCGACGCTTTGTGGATCGCCGCGATCGTCGCCGCTGCGCTCTGGGCGCTATGGACGGTGATCCATTATATCGGGACGGAGCTGACGCTGAGCGACGCGTTCGACGTGGTCGGCCTGACCTTCGTCACGCTGCTGCGCGTCGTCGTCCTGATGGCGCTCGCTTCGGCAATCTGGGTGCCGATCAGCGTATGGATCGGCTTGAGGCCGCGCATCGCCGAGCGCATGCAGCCGCTCGCCCAGTTCCTCGCCGCCTTTCCGGTCAATCTCCTGTTCGGCGCGGCGGTCAGCATCGTCCTCGCCTTTCATCTCAATCCCGACATCTGGCTGAGCCTGCTCATCGTCTTCGGCACGCAATGGTATATCGTCTTCAACGTCATTGCCGGCGCGACCGCCTTTCCCAACGATCTGAGGGAGGCGGCGGCGAACTTCCATATCCGCGGCTGGCAATGGTGGCGAAACGTGATTTTGCCCGGCGTTTTTCCCTATTATTTCACCGGCGCGATCACCGCGTCGGGCGGCTCCTGGAACGCCTCGATCGTCGCCGAATATGTGAAATGGAAGGACCACACGGTTGTGGCGCATGGGGTCGGCGCTTATATCGCCCAGGCCACCGAGAAAGGCGATTATCCGAAAATCGTCCTCGGCGTCGCGGTCATGTCGATCTTCGTCACCTTGTTCAACCGCCTGTTTTGGCGCCAGCTCTACGCCTATGCCGAGCGTCGCCTGCGTCTTTAGAAAAGCGAACTTTGCGCGCCGCGCCGAAATCTTGTTCATGGCCAGCCGCTAGGGGCCCGAAATGCTCGATGTCTCGACGATCACGACCACGCTGCTCGAAGTGAGCCATGTCAGCCAGACCTATCTGAAAGGATCCGGCGAGGTCGGCCAGCCGGTTCTGCAGGACGTGTCGCTGACATTGCGCGACGGCGAGATTGTCGGCCTGCTCGGCCGCTCGGGATGCGGCAAGTCGACGCTGCTGCGCATCATTGCCGGCCTCGCCCAGCCGACCTCCGGCTCGGTCAAGTTTCAAGGCCAGGAGGTTGTCGGGCCGGTCGAGGGCGTCGCCATGGTGTTTCAGAGCTTCGCGCTCTATCCATGGCTCTCCGTGCTCGACAATGTCGAGATCGGCCTCAGGGCGCAGGGCGTCGATCCGGAGGAGACGCGCAAGCGGGCGCTCGCGGCGATCGACCTGATCGGCCTCGACGGGTTTGAATCGGCCTATCCGAAGGAGCTTTCCGGCGGCATGCGCCAGCGCGTCGGCTTCGCTCGCGCGCTCGTCGTCCATCCGAAAATCCTTTTGATGGACGAGCCGTTCTCGGCGCTCGACGTGCTGACCGCCGAGACCTTGCGCACCGATTTGCTCGATCTCTGGTCGGAAGGGCGCATGCCGATCAAATCGATCCTGATGGTCACCCATAATATCGAGGAGGCGGTGCTGATGTGCGACCGCATCCTGGTCCTCGCCTCCAATCCCGGCCGCATCGCCGCCGAGATCAAGGTGCCGCTGCCGCATCCGCGCAACCGGCTCGATCCGGAATTCCGCCAGCTCGTCGATTCGATCTATGGCCGCATGACGCAGCGCGCCGAGGCCAAGCCGACGGGGCGCGAAACCGCGACGCCCGGCATGGGCCTCGCCATGGCCTTGCCGCGCGTCTCGACCAACTCGCTGGCCGGCCTCATCGAGGAGCTCGCCGCGCCGCCCTATAACGGGCGCGCCGACCTGCCGCATCTCGCCGACTCTCTGCAATTGGAGATCGACGATCTCTTTCCCCTCGCCGAGACCTTGCAACTCCTGCGCTTCGCCGAGCTTGAGGAGGGCGACATCAAGCTGACGCCGGCTGGCAAGCGCTTCGCCGACGCGGAAGTCGACCAACGCAAGAAAATGGTCGGCGATCATCTGCTCGCCTATGTGCCGCTCGCCGCGCGCATCCGGCGCGTGCTGGACGAGAGGCCGAGCCACCGCGCGCCGGCGACCCGCTTCCGCGAAGAGATCGAAGACTACATGTCGGAAGATTACGCCGAGCGCACACTGCGCTCGGTGATCAATCTCGGCCGCTATGGCGAGCTTTTCGCCTACGACGAGAACGCCCAGGCGTTCAGCCTGGAAAACCCGCAATAGCGCCGGCTGCGCCCCGCCTCACGAACTCGTTATAGGCCAATATCGGCTTGTGAGGGGGCGCGCGATCGGCTAGCGTTTTCGCAGCGCACAACGATATGAGGCGGCCGGCCGCTTTCAGCCGGCGTTGGGGCGAACAAAGCGGAAAGAAAAAATGGCTGCGAGCTCTGCAACTCTCAAACTCGGCGAGAAAGAGATCGCCCTGCCGGTCCTGAGCGGATCGGTCGGTCCCGAAGTGATCGATATCGGCAAGCTCTATAGCCAGACCGGCATGTTCACCTACGATCCGGGCTTCACCTCCACCGCCAGCACCGAATCGGCGATCACCTATATCGACGGCGATCAAGGCGTGCTGCTCTATCGCGGCTATCCGATCGAGCAGCTCGCAGAGCATGGCGACTTTCTCGAGACTTGCTACCTATTGTTTTATGGCGAGCTGCCGACCGCTGCGCAGAAGGCCGATTTCGACTATCGCGTCACGCGCCACACGATGGTGCACGAGCAGATGGCGCGCTTCTTCCACGGATTCAGGCGCGACGCCCATCCGATGTCGGTGATGGTCGCCTCGGTCGGCGCGCTCGCCGCCTTCTATCACGACTCGACCGACATCAACGACGAGACCCAGCGCATGATCGCCTC
>DATGLU010000194.1:0-3233 GCA_035294045.1 Roseiarcus sp.
GAGCGCCGCGGCGATGTCCTCGCCGAAGCGATAGCGGGTGAAAACCTGCGCCTGGAATTGCGGCTGGCCGTCGCCGCCCATCGCGCCATAGGCCGCGACGCGGCCGTCATCGAACACGGCGAGCGGCGGATTGAGCGTATGGAGCGGCCGCCGGCCCGGCCGCAGCGCGTTCGGCGATTTCGGATCGAGCGAGAAGGCGAGGCCGCGATTGCTGAGCAGCACGCCGGTCGCCGGCAGAACGCAGCCCGAGCCATATTCCCAATAGATCGACTGGATGAACGAGACGGCGAGACCGCGATCGTCGATCGCGCCCATCCAGATCGTATCGCCTTTGTCGCGGCGCGCCGGCCAGGGCGCGGCGCGGCTCCTGTCGATCGCCGCCGCCTCGCGATCGAGCGCCGCCTCCGTCAGAAAATCGGCCGGATCCCCCGCGAGATGATCGAAATCGGCGCAGACGCGGTCGCGAATCGCCAGCGCGCGGCGCGACGCCTCGATCAGCGCGTGAAAATAGGCGAAATCGCCGGCGCGCTTGACGTTCAGCCGCTCGAAAACGCCGAGCACGATCAACGAAGCGAGGCCTTGCGTCGGCGGCGGCGCGTTGTAGAGCGTCGCCCCCAAAAGCCGCAGCGACAGCGGCTCGCGCCACGCGGCGCGGTACGAGCGAAGATCGTCGCGGCTGACCGGCGCGCCGATCCGCTGCAGGTCGGCGGCGATTTCGCGGCCGATATCGCCGCGATAGAAGTCGTCGAGCCCGGCATGGGCGAGATAGGCGAGCGTCTCGGCGAGAGCGGGCGCTCTGCGGATCGCGCCCGCCTCGACCGGCTTGCCGTCGATAAGGTACGTCGCCGCGAATCCGGGCGCCGCTTTGAGGCGCTCGAACTCGAACGGCGCCGCGCGCGCCTCGGACCGCGAGACCGGATAGCCCTCGCGCGCCGCGCGGATCGCGCCGTCGAGGAGCATGCCGAGCGGCAGCCTGCCGCCGAAACTCGCCGAAAGCTCCAGCGCGAGCGCCCAGCCGCCGATCGTCCCCGGCAAGGTCAGCGCCGCCTCCGGCCCGCGCGACGGGATGGCGCCGAGCCGGCGGTAGCGCTCCATCGTCGCGCCCTCGCCGGCGAAACCGCAGGCCTCGATCGCCCTGACGCGGCCGCCTTTCTCGCGGATCAGCCAGAAGCCGTCGCCGCCGATCGAGTTCATATGCGGATAGACGACCGCGATCGCCGCCGCCATCGCGACCGTCGCTTCGATCGCGTTGCCGCCCTCGGCGAGGACCGCCCGCCCGGCCTCGGCGGCCAGCCGATGCGGCGCCGCGACGGCGGCGCGGGAGAAAGTCGGCGTGTCGTTCATCGTTCGCTCGGCGTCCTATCGCCGGCGCCCCATAGCAGAACGCCGCCTCGCCGGGCCAGCGCATCCTTTGCCCAATCGTCGAGACCGGGCGGGCTGGCTTGCTCTTCGCGCCTCGATCGTATAGGTCCCCGCACGAGAGTCTTGGAGTCGCCTTTGCCTGACCAGCGGCCGATCAATTGGCGCAACGCGCTCACCCTGTTCAGCATCGCCATCCTGGTCGGCACCGAACTGGTCGGGGCCGGCGCGTCGGCAGGCTGGGCGATCGGCGGCCTTTTTCAACTGGGCGGGCTCTTCACCCACGTTCTCGAAGTGATTTTCGTCCTCTGCGCCCTGGTCGGCCTTTCCTATTTCGTCCGCGCCGCGCTGGCGCACGAGCCGATCCGCGGGTGAGGATCGCGCCTCTCTCCTCCCAGTACGCGCGGCCGCTCCTTTATCCTCTTCCCTTCGGGAGAGGGTTCACCGCTCGATGACCTTCCAGTTCTTATAGTACACGAATTTGAAGCTCTTGGTCAGCAGCGCGATCGCTGAGACGACGAAGCGCATCACGGCGGGGACGGGCGTCGGGCGGATGATGTCGACGAACAGGCAATAGCGCGTCTCCGCCGTCTCGTTGACCGATCGGTGCAGCAGCGTGTCGTCAAAAATGTATAACTTCTCATCGGCCCAATAATGGGTCGCGCCGTTGCATTGGATGAAGGCCGTGCGGTCGGTAATGTCGTTGAGATTGTAAAGGACGCGCAAAGAGGCGCGGGTGAAGCCGAAATGCCAGGAGGTCGACACCTTCTTGTTGAAGACCGAGACGCCGATCGTCTGGATGTAGCGCCAATCCTGATGGAAGGCGGGAATATCGAGGAACGTGTCGATATTGGCGCCGTACCAGCGAAAGAAGATCATGGTGCGCGCATTGTCGCGCACCCGCTGCTCCAGTTGCGCGACAAGGTTTTCGTCCTTGGCGATCTGGATGAGGCGCTTGACTTCGTCCTGGTAGGCCGGCGGCAGGTCTTCGAGCGTGTAGACGCCTTTATTCACATAGGGCAGCGAGAGAATGTCGAGCACCGCGTTGAGCGGCGATAGGAGCCAGGTCAAAAAGCCGTTGCCGAAAAGATAGCGCCTGACCGTCGCGAGCGTCAGACCGCGATTGCGGGTCACGTCATAGGCGCCGGTCACGGCGTAGAGAAGCGCAATTTTCGGGAGGAAATAGATGAAGACCGCGAGGCCGACGACCGGCGCGGCGATCCGACGCAAGGCGATTTTCGCGAATCGAGCGAAGCGGTCTTTGCTCGTCCGCGCTTCGAGGGAAGTGCTGCTCAAAGGGGCTCTCCGCGGCCCGGCGACGGGCCGGCGGGGGTTTAGCACCGATCCGCGGCGATGGGTATCCCTTCTCCCCGCAAGGCGGGGAGAAGGTGGCCGTGCGCAGCACGGCCGGATGAGGGGCTGCGCAGGACTCGAAAGGTACGCGCGTTGGTGAGTCGCTAATCCCAGGACGCAGCGCTGCCCCTCATCCGGCCCTTGGGGCCACCTTCTCCCCGTTTCACGGGGAGAAGGGGTTCACCGCCCTGATCTCAATTCTGACTCACCCGCAATTGATAGAAGATATGGTGCCCGATCCTGTCGACGCGCTTCAGCGTGCTCGCCCAATAAGGCATCACGTAATTGGCGTGGTAGTTCAGCGCCGAGCCGACTTTCGCATTGTAGATCTTGCCGCTGGTCACGTCCTTGGCGATGCGCACGGCGGTCGCCCAAGGGCCAGGCTCTTCGATGCGCAGCGACTTGCCTTCGCAGGCGAAGGAGAATTGGCAGGCGAAGGGCCGGTTGCGGTCCTGGTAGACGACGGCGCAGACATTGGAGGGATAGAGCCCGCTGCGCACGCGGTTGAGCACAACCTGCGC
>DATGLU010000195.1:0-2116 GCA_035294045.1 Roseiarcus sp.
CTCGCCGGCTTGTTCGGCGGCGGAGCGGACCTCGGCCTTGTCGACGCCCTCCCCTCGCCCGGCGTCGGCCCGGCCCCCGACATGCGCGCGGAAATCTGCTCGCGGCGCGGCCGCGCCGCCCTGCTCGCCGCCGAGGAGGAGGATATGCGGGCCGCCGCGCCGCCAGCCGCGGCCGCCGCCCGGAACGGCGCAACGCGCGGCATGAGCCTTTTCGCCGCCGCGGCTGCCTCGACCGACCCTGAAGCGATGGCCGCGGCGCCGGCGCCGCATTTCGAGCCGGTGCCGGTCTTCGTCGGCCCCAAGCCGGGCTGGACAGGCCCGGTCGCTATGGCCAAGCCGCAGCCTTTCGAAGCGCCGGAAAGCGCCAGCGCCTATGCCGCCGGACCGGACAAGCAGGACGCGGGCGATTCGAATCAGGCGACCAGCGCGCCAATGGCGCTGCAGGGCGCAGTCAAACCGACAAAGCTCGGCTCGCTGGTCGCGCCGCATCAACCGGAGGCGAAAAGACCGCACGCGGTCAAGCACGGCAAGAAAATCGCAACCGCTATGACGCCTAAAAAACCAGCCTCATCAAAAGCTTCTGCGGGAAAACGGACGCGCGCGCCGACTCACTGACCGCGGCCGTATTATCATCACCGAGCCGTGATCGCGGCCATATTTTCGCCCGGATACGGTCAATTGGGCGCCGCAACGCTAGGGCACTCTGAATATCTAGCCGCGAAGGAGCGATTTGGCCGCTGCTCGGTTTTTTCAGCCCCCCAGCCCCCGAGCGCCAGTCAGATCGATAGTTTGCCTCGCAGGCCAGCGGACCGGCGGAACCCCTCCAGCCGGTCCGCTTTTTTTTGCCCTTTTTCGAAGCCTGCGCCGCTCCGGCCGCTTGCAACCCGCCTCGCCGGCCGCGATATGAAGCGCCGTCCGCCCTCTTTCGAGGCGGAATCAGCAAGGACAATTCAAGCAATAAGACGAGGCTGTTGTGACCACCGACGTTCATCCGAATGCCGACGAGGCCAAGACGCAAAGCTTCGAGGCGGATGTTTCGCGCCTGCTCCATTTGATGGTTCATTCGGTCTATTCGGACCGCGACATTTTCGTGCGTGAGCTTGTCTCGAACGCCGCCGACGCTTGCGAGAAGCTGCGTTACGAGGCTTTGGCCATGCCGGAACTGATCGAAGGCGGCTCGCCTTTCGCGATCACGATCGCCATCGACCCCGAGGCGAAGAAGCTGACCTTCTCCGATAACGGCGTCGGCATGAGCCGCGCCGATCTCGCCGAGGGCCTCGGCACGATCGCCAGATCCGGCACCCGCGCCTTTCTCGACAAGCTCAGCGCGGCGGAATCGGAGAAGGAAGGCGCCAACCTGATCGGCCAATTCGGCATCGGCTTCTATTCGGCTTTCATGGTCGCCGACGAGGTCGTGGTCGAGACGCGGCGGGCCGGCTCGAGCGAGGCTTGGCGCTGGTCGTCGGACGGCAAGGGGGCCTACACGATCGCGCCGCTGCCGCTGGAGGACGCGCCGCAGCGCGGCTCGCGGGTAATCCTCAGCCTCAACGGCGCCTCGCATGATTATGCCGAGCCGCATCGTCTCGAGCGGATCGTCCGCGAGCATTCCGGCGCGGTCGCCGTGCCGATCGACCTGATTGACAAACCCGGCGCCGAGCCGCGCCGCATCGCCGACGGCGCAGCGCTCTGGGCCAAGCCGAAATCCGAGATCAAGCCGGAAGAATACGCGGAATTCTATCGCGGCCTTGCCGGGCAATTCGACGAGCCGGCCTTGACCATTCACTACCGCGCGGAAGGCCGCCACGAATATACGGTTCTCGCCTTCATCCCAGGCTCGCGTCCCTTCGATCTTTTCGATCCGGTGCGCAAAGGCCGCAACAAGCTCTATGTGCGGCGCGTCCTGATCAGCCAGGATACGGACATTCTGCCCGGCTGGCTGCGCTTTGTCCGCCTCGTCGTCGACAGCGCCGACCTGCCCCTGAACGTCTCGCGCGAGATGATCCAGGAGAGCCCGGTTTTCATGGCGATCAAGAAGGGCGTGACGAACCGCATCCTTCAGGACCTGAGCAAGCTCGCCGAAAGCCAAGAGGACGCCGACAAGGAGAAATTCGACAAA
>DATGLU010000196.1:0-7209 GCA_035294045.1 Roseiarcus sp.
TTCCAGACGCCCGTCACCTCCGGCACCTGGGCCTGGCCGCCGAGCTTGCCTTCGGTGCCGACCTCGCGCGCCACGCGCGTCACCTCCGACGCAAAGGCGTTGAGCTGGTCCACCATCGTGTTCAGCGTTTCCTTCAACTGCAGGATTTCGCCGCGCACATCGACGGTGATCTTCTTCGACAGGTCGCCATTGGCGACCGCGATAGTCACTTCCACGATGTTGCGCACCTGGGCGGTGAGGTTGCCGGCCATCGAATTGACCGAGTCGGTCAAGTCCTTCCAGGTGCCGGCGACGCCGGGCACATTGGCCTGGCCGCCGAGCCGCCCTTCGGTGCCGACCTCGCGCGCCACGCGCGTCACCTCGCCGGCGAAGCGGTTGAGCTGGTCGACCATCGTGTTCAGCGTTTCCTTGAGCTGCAGGATTTCGCCGCGGACATCGACGGTGATCTTGCGCGATAAGTCGCCGCCGGCAATGGCGGTGGCGACTTCGGCGATGTTGCGCACCTGAGCGGTGAGGTTGCCGGCCATCGAATTGACCGAGTCGGTCAAGTCCTTCCACGTGCCGGCGACGCCGGGGACTTCCGCCTGGCCGCCGAGCTTGCCCTCGGTGCCGACCTCGCGCGCGACGCGCGTCACTTCGGCGGCGAAGGCGTTGAGCTGGTCGACCATCGTGTTCAGCGTCTCCTTGAGCTGCAGGATTTCGCCGCTGACATTGACGGTGATCTTCTTGGAGAGGTCGCCGCGCGCCACGGCGGTGGCGACTTCGGCGATGTTGCGGACCTGGCCGGTCAGGTTCGACGCCATCGAGTTGACGTTGTCGGTCAAGTCCTTCCAGGTGCCGGCGACGCCGCGCACCATCGCCTGGCCGCCGAGCTTGCCCTCGGTGCCGACCTCGCGCGCGACGCGCGTCACCTCGCCGGCGAAGCCGTTGAGCTGGTCGACCATCGTGTTGATCGTATCCTTCAGCTCGAGAATCTCGCCGCGCACGTCGACGGTGATTTTCTTGGAAAGGTCGCCATTGGCGATCGCGGTCGCCACCTCGGCGATGTTGCGCACCTGCGCCGTCAGGTTCGACGCCATGTAATTGACGCTGTCGGTCAGGTCTTTCCAGGTGCCGGCGACGCCGAGCACATTGGCCTGGCCGCCGAGCCGCCCTTCCGTACCGACTTCGCGGGCGACGCGCGTCACCTCGCCGGCGAAGGCGTTGAGCTGGTCGACCATCGTGTTCATGGTCTCTTTGAGCTGCAGGATTTCGCCGCTGACATTGACGGTGATCTTCTTGGAGAGGTCGCCGCCGGCAATGGCGGTGGCGACATCGGCGATGTTGCGAACCTGGGCCGTCAGGTTCGAGGCCATGAAATTGACGCTGTCGGTCAAGTCCTTCCAGGTGCCGGCGACGCCGGTCACCACCGCCTGGCCGCCGAGCTTGCCCTCGGTGCCGACTTCGCGGGCGACGCGCGTCACTTCCGAGGCGAAGGCGTTGAGCTGATCGACCATCGTGTTGATCGTGTCTTTCAACTCGAGGATTTCGCCGCGCACATCGACGGTGATTTTGCGCGACAGGTCGCCGCGCGCCACGGCGGTGGTCACCTGCGCGATGTTGCGCACCTGGTCGGTGAGGTTGCCGCACATCGCGTTGACCGAATCGGTCAAATCCTTCCAGGTGCCGGCGACGCCGGGCACGATCGCCTGGCCGCCGAGCTTGCCTTCGGTGCCGACTTCTCTGGCGACGCGCGTCACTTCCGAGGCGAAGGAGCGGAGCTGGTCGACCATCGTGTTGATGGCCTCCTTGAGCTGCAGGATTTCGCCGCGCACATCGACGGTGATTTTCTTGGAGAGGTCGCCGCTCGCGACCGCGATCGTCACGTCGGCGATGTTGCGCACCTGCGCGGTGAGATTGTTGGCCATCGAGTTGACGCTTTCGGTCAACTCCTTCCACACGCCGGTGACTTCCCGAACCTGCGCCTGGCCGCCGAGCTTTCCTTCGGTGCCGACTTCGCGCGCGACGCGCGTCACTTCCGAGGTGAACACGCTGAGCTGCTTGATCATCGTGTTGACGATCTCGGCGGCGCGCAGGAACTCGCCCTTGAGCGGCCGCCCGTCGACGTCGAGCCGGACGGTCTGCAACAAGTCGCCCTGCGCCACCGCGGCGATGGCGCGGGTCACTTCCGTGGTCGGCCAGAGCAAGTCGTCGATCAGCGTGTTGACCGACGCCTCCATCTCGCCCCAGGCGCCGCTGGACAGGCCGAAGCGGACGCGCTGGCGGGTCTTGCCCTCGCGGCCGACGACTTGGCCGACGCGTTCGAGCTGCTTGGCCATGCGCTGATTGGCGGCGACGATCTCATTGAACGCGTCGGCGACCTTGCCCATGATCCCGGCGTGATCGCTCGCCATGCGGACCGAAAAATCGCCGACCCGCATCGCTTGGAGCGCATTCAAAAGCTCCCGCAATTCGCTCGGGGAGCCGCCGTTCAACCGCTTTTCCTGGCGCGCCTGGGCGGCCGCTCCGCTCTTGGCGTCGCGCTCAGCGAGGCTTTGGTCGCTCATAGTGTCTCCCTATCGAATGCGCGGAGCGAATTTTCCGGCCAGACAAGCCCAAGACTCGAGCAATCGCATGGCCTTGCGGGGCGTTTCCAGATTGCCGCGTCAGCCGAGCTCACGGCGCAGCCTTGCCGGCCGCCCCGGCGCAAACCGGCCGCTATCTTCTTAGCGTGCAATGAAAGTCCCCAACGCGCGCCCTACGAGTGGCTGACCCGAACGCCGCTCGCGCCCGAAAAGTTCCCGCTTTCTTGAGCCGCTCGCTTCTTTTTTGCCTGTCTAATCAGGGTCAACGGTTTGTTTCTTGATTACCCAAATCGAGCAGGTGAATTCGATCGCCAGACGCCGTTCGCGCCGCGCCGCTCAGGAACTTGGCGGAAAGCGCCACGTTTCCGCAAAACAAGCCAACAAAGAAGCGATCGCTCATGACATCCCGACCTGTGGTCATCGTCACCGGCGCGTCGGCGGGGGTCGGGCGCGCCATCGCGCAGCGCTTCGCGGCGGCCGGTTGCGGCGTCGGCCTGATCGCGCGCGACGAGGCCGCGCTCGAAGCCGTGCGGGCCGAAATCGCCGAGCGCGGCGGGACGGCCGCCGTCGCCGCGGCCGATGTCGCCGACGCCGCGTCGGTTTTCGCCGCGGCCGATCGCCTCGAACAAGCGCTTGGCCCGGTCGACATCTGGATCAACGACGCCATGGAGACCGTGTTCTCCCGGGTCGCGGACATCGCGCCGGAGGAATTTCGTCGCGTCACCGAGGTCACCTATCTGGGCTTCGTCCACGGGACCATGGCGGCGCTGAAATCCATGCGGCGGCGCGGACGCGGCCAGATCATCCAGATGGGCTCGGCGCTCGCCTATCGGGGCATTCCGCTTCAGGCGGCCTATTGCGGGGCGAAACACGCCATCCGCGGCTTCACCAATTCGCTGCGGACCGAACTGATCGGCGAAGGCTCGCGGATCAAGGTGGCGATTATCGAGTTGCCGGCGGTCAACACGCCGCAATTCGACTGGGCGCGCACGCACATGACGCGCACTCCGCGGCCGATGGGCGCGCCGATCGAGCCGGAAGTCGTCGCCGACGCGGTCTACCGCGCGGCGCAGGGCGCCTGGCGGGAATATTGGCTGGGCGTTCCCACTTTGCTGACGATCGTCGGCAACACGGTCCTGCCTGGCTATCTCGACCGCTATCTCGCCCGCACCGGGATCAAGGGCCAGCAGACCTCGACGCCGGTCGCCGCCGACCGTCAGGACAATCTCGATCGCACCGTGCCGGCTTTGCATCGGACGCGCGGCTCGTTCAGCGCGGAAGCGGGCGCTTCCGCGCCGCTCGTGCCCGGCGAGGTCGCCCGGCTCGGCGTGGTCGCCGCCGGCGCAGCGGCCTTCTTCGGTCTTGGCGCGCTGTTCGGCGCGTTGCGGCGCCTCCGCTAAAATCCTCCCCCGCGAAGCGGGGGAGGATCAGAGCTCGCCGCGCGCCGCCAGCGCTTTGATCCGGTCGGCGGTGCGGCAGGCGATCGCCTGGATGGTCAGCGACGGATTGACGCCGCCGACGGTCGGAAACACCGAGCCGTCACAAATCCAGAGATTGGGAACGTCCCAGGAGCGGCAATCGGCGTTGACGACGCTGGTCGCCGGATCCTCGCCCATCCGCGCCGTGCCGTTGAGATGGCAAGTATCGTCGGTTTCGTCCCAAATGTCGGTCGCGTCCGCCGCCTGCAGCGCTTGCCGCATGAAGCCGAGCGCGTGCTTGATCATTCGCTTGTCGTTGTCGCAGTACGAATAGGTCACGCGCGGGATCGGCAACCCATATTGGTCCTTCTCATCGGCGAGCGTCACGCGATTGCGCTCCTGCGCCATGAATTCGCCGACCATTTTGAGCCCGACTTGATGATTGTATTTCTCCATCTCGTCGAGCAGGCGCTGACCCCAGAGGCCGCGCTTGCTCGATTCGACGCCCGACCAGACGAGCGGCAGAGGCCCCTGGCTCATATAAGCGTAGCCGCCGAAAAAATCCTTGCCCTCGTCCTGGTAGTTCCAATGCTCGGTCAATGCGAGCGAGGGAGGTCCCTTATAGGAGCGAATCTCCCGCTCCATGAGGCCCCACACGGCTTGATTGGCTTGGACCATCAGATTCTTGCCGACCAGGCCCGAACTGTTGGCGAGTCCGTCGGGGAATAGCTCGCTCGCAGAGTTCAGAAGCAGCCGCGGCGTCTCGATCGAATAGCACGCGACGACGACATTGCGCGCGCGCTGGAAGCGCCAGCCGCCCTGGCGATGATAGTGAACGCCGATCGCCCGGCCGGCTTCGTCGTGCTCGATCCATCCGGCCATCGACAAGTCGCGTATCTCCGCGCCGGCGGCGAGCGCGCGCGGCAGCCAAGTGACCAGCACGCTCTGCTTGGCGTTGGTCGAGCAGCCGATCACGCACATGCCGCGATAGACGCAAGGATGGGCGAGGCCGCGCGGCGCCGAGACGGTCGCAAGCGGCGTCGGCGACCAGGCGATGCCCATCGCTTCGGCGCCCTCGGCAAGGACGAGCGCCGCAGCGTTGAGCTCGTGCGGCCGGTACGGATAGCGCGGGCGCCGGGGCCCCCAGGGATAAGTCACCGGCCCGGAAATTTTCAGCGTCTGCTCGACTTCGCGGTAATAGGTCCACATTTCCCGCCAATCGAGCGGCCAGTCGGCGCCATAGCCGAGCTTGCTGCGCGCCTTGAACCATTCTGGCCGGAAGCGCAGCGACACCATGGCGAAATGCACGGTCGAGCCGCCGACCGACTTGCCGGAATTGTTGGCGCCGAGCTGAAGCGGGTTTTCGCCGTCGACGATCCGCTCGTCGGTCCAATAGAGCTTCGCCTGATGGGTTTCATCGGAAGCGAAATCCTCGAGCGGCCGCCAATACGGGCCGGCGTCCAAAGCGACGACGGAAAATCCATATTCGGCGAGCTTGCAGGCAAGCGTACCGCCGCCGGCGCCGGTTCCGACAATGCAGAAATCGACGGTTTCGTCCTCGGAATAGCAGCGCATTGGGACCCAGCCGCCAGGCCGGAACACGTCCGGCGCGCGCCCGCTGATCGCGCGGGGCTGGCTCTGAGGATCATCGGACACGGGCGTTCTCCCGCCGCGCCTTGTCCTCCCGGCCTGGCCGCGCCTCGGACGCCTCCCAGGGATCGCGGCGATCGAAATTCATCCGCACATAGCCGCGCGGACTGGCCGGCCCGCCGAAGCCGATTTCATTCCACGAGGAAGGATGGCCGTAATAGGCGCTGACAATGTCGTGCAGCAGGCGCTTCTCGAAAAAGAGGGCGGGCGGCATGTCGCCCCAGGCTTCGTCATGCGCCTCGCCTTTTTGTACTTTGGCGAGGATCGCCTCCTGCTCCTCGATCGTCAATTCATGAAAGCGCCGGCCGTCGCGAAAGGCTTCGGCGTCGAGCGCGGCGAGGCCGCGCCGCCAAGCTTCGCGCATCGAGGGGAGGCGAGAGTCGCGATAGCCGTCGGTACGATTCTCGAAAAGCTTTTCGTCGACCATCGCGGCGATCGGCGCCGGCCGTTTCCGATTCGGCGGCTGCGGAACGATCCGCTCGCACAGGGCGCGCATGGTCGGCCATTCGGCGTCGCTGAGGAAACGATGATCGTCGGCGGCGAGCGCCAGGCGCTTGTCGATCACCTTCCGGGTCTTGTCATTCCAGGACGGCGAATTGCGCTTGTTGAGTACGTCGTAGCCAGGATAGCGGTCAGGCATCGGCTTCGTTTTCGATCAGCAGCAAGGCGGCGAGGCCGGCCAAAGCCAAGCCGGCGAAGCTCGGCGGCGCCGGCAAAGGCGGGCCGTTGAGGACGTTCTGGCTCCAGTTGCGCCAGCCGCCCATGGCTCGCGACACGCCGTAAACGTGGAAGCCAGAGCCGATGAAGCCGAGGAGCGCGGTCAGAGCCAGCCACCAGCGCGCCAGCCGGCGCGGTCCCCGCCGTTGCAGCGCCGAGGCGCCGAGCAGCGCCGATGCGACCGGCGGCGCACTGAGCGGCAGGACCATTGCGGGGTTCTGAAACGCGCCGCGAAAATGGAGCAGCCCGGCTTCGCCGACTGCGCCGGCAATGCCGGTCGCGCTGATCAAGGCCAGCAACCGTCCGAGCGGCAGGCCGAGGAGTTTCAGCGGCCGCCGGGAGCGCTTGCGGACGCGTTCCGCGCCGCGGCCGAGCAGCCCAGCCATGACCAAGGCGCCGGGCGCGCCGATCGGCGCGGCGTAGAAAAAATTGAGCCAGGAGAAGCCGCCAGGCCGCTTGGCGATATTGTAGATGTGAAAGCCGAGTCCAGCGGCGCCGACGATTGTGGCCGCGCCGTAAATAGCGTCGCGCCAAAGCTTGGGCTGCGGGCGCTCTTCCGTCGAGGCGGCGAGGCTTGCGGCCAGCGCCAAGGCCGAGGCGACCAGAGGCGCGTACATGGCGCGGTTTTCGAACGAGCCGCGATAATGCTCGATCGCGCTGTCGGCGAGAACCGAAAGCGCGAGGATCGCCGCGCCCTGGTTGAGCTGGCGCGCCGCCGCCGCATCCGATCCGCGCCGGCGAAAGATCGCGGGCAGCCGCGCCGCTTGAGGCAGAGCGGGAAGGGCGCGCAGCGCTTTGCCGGAAGCCGGCGTCAACGCTTCGAGAATATCGGTGGGCCGACGGATCATCGGATTGCTCCA
>DATGLU010000197.1:0-2953 GCA_035294045.1 Roseiarcus sp.
CACTTCGTCCTGCTCGCGGGTGAGGCGGAGCCTTTCACGATGAGCCGCCTCGGCCGATCGGGTCGAGCCGCCGATCACTTCGACGACCTCACGGGTATGCGGATCGACGATCACGATCTCGTCCTCCACCATCACCACGTCATAGCCGCGGAACTCCGGGTATTCGGCGATGATATCGGTCGGGATCGGTTCGAGCCGGACGGATTCCGGCACCGCGACGCCGACATTCACGTTGAAGTTGACGGAGCTCTTCGTCACCTCGCCATGCTTCTCGAGACGGCTGCGGAAGTCCGAGGCCTGCTGCGCGTTCATCTTCATCTTTCCGTGCGCCATCGCCTCGTTGTGGCCCGTCGCGCCGGCGTTTCCCGGCTCCGCCGCGGCGCGCCCTTCGGTCGCGCGCTTTTGCGACGTTTCGCCGGTCTGCATGCGGGACTTCGACGTTTCGGACTGCGCCGCCGCGCCGTTCTGGCTCTTGCCTTTCTCTTCCGCGGCGCCGGTCTGCGCTTTGCCCTTCTCCTCCGCGGTCCCGCTCTTCATATGCTCCTTCTGGCCGGCCTCGCCGCTGCGCATCGGCTCTTTCTGGCCGGTCGCGCCGGTATGGGTCTTTTCTTCCTGCTTGGCCTGGCCTGTCTGGGTCTTCTCTTCCTGCTTGTTGGCTTGGCCGCTCTTCATCCTCTCTTGATGATTGGCCTCGCCGCTCTGCATCTTGCCTTTCTCGGTCTGGCCCTTCTGCTCGGCGGTCGATCCGCGGTTGGTCGCGCCGGCTTTGTTCGTTTCGGTATTTTGCTGCTCGGCGGCGTTCATGCTCTTGCCGCCCTCTTTGTTTTCATTCGCCGCGCCGTTCATCGCGCCGCCCGCTTTAGTCGCGCCGGGCTTCATCTCCTTAGACTCGGCGCCGGTTTTATGCTGTGTCTCCTGTTGGCTCGCGCCCGTATTCTGGGTTTGCTGGGCGTAGCTCGCGCCGCTGAACGTCCAAGCGGCGAAAACGGAAATCGCTGCCGCGCAAGTGGACGTCAATAATACCTTCTTCATGGATCGCCTCCGCATGTCGGAAATGGATCAGGCAACGCGCGCGACCAAGCGGCCGCGACGCAAACAGCACGCATCGGGACGCTCGGACGAGCCCGTTCTCCTCCCCGCAAAACTGCCCGCCGATGCCGGAGTTCCGGTCTCGCGCGAATTTGCCGGACCGAAAACTTGGCGGGTTTGCGCAACAGAGACGGCCGCAAAGCGTTGTTCCTGAAAGGCGAGACGCCATGGACAAGGAAAAACAAGCCAGGGAGGCTCCGCCGCTGGAGACCCGCCGCGAAATCTGGACCTGTCCCTTCTGTCAGCAGACGGTGCGGGTCGGCGCCTATGGCTGTTGCGCGCCGCCGGATTTCGTCAAGAACTGCCTTCTCCGCGATCACATGGTGGGCGAGGAGTGCATCGCCTACCTTAATCCCCGCAAGGCGCGCGAATTGATGATGGAGCGGGACTAGACGGCAGGTTTTTGTGCGGCGCCGCAAATGGCGAGGGGTTTATCTGACCAGCCACCCCGAGCGCCATTCTCGCGGAAAGCGGGAATCCAGACAGCGCCGCGCTTGCAGGATCGACTGTGCTGGATTCCCGCTTTCGCGGGAATGACATGGGCCACCTACCGCGCCTCGGCCAAGCGCTTGGCCTTCGAGGCGGCGGCGCGGGCGCCTTCGCTGACGGTGAACATTTCGAGCGAATCGAGATCGCCGACGGTCGGCGGGGCGAGCGCGGCATCCATATAGTCGCGCGAGCCGGGCTGATTCCTGATTTTGCGCGCCAGCGCCAGCGACCGCCACAGCAGCCGCGCCATTTTGACGTGCTTGGCGGCAAGCTCGCCGAAATATTTCGGGTAGAAGGCGAGAGGCGACTCGAGCGGCAAGCCGGGCCTGCGATCGCGGCGGAACTTCATCCGGACGACGCCGCTTTCGAGCGGATGGACCTTCTCCAAGGCCATGCTGGCGCTGAACCAGAGCAGCAACAGCGCCATCGAACTGGCGTTCAATCGCGTCGCGACCGCTCGCCTGAGAATCGTCTCGACATGTTCGGGCGTATAGTACGTCTCCCAGGCGAGGCGGTATGCCGCCTCCCATTCCGCCTTCGTCATCCTCGGATGGCCGGTCGTGACGTGAAGCAAGTCGTAGCGGTTCAAATCGCGGTCCATCGCGACATTGGCGATGAATAGCCGCTTATGGTCCTCCGAGCCGGGCAGCGGCGTCAGGCAGAAGAATTCGAGAATGTCGAGCGGCAATTCGCGCTGAATGATCTTGATGTCTCGGACGATGGTCTCGGGCGTATCGGTCGGAAAGCCGAGAATGTAGCCGGCATAGGTGAGCACGCGGACCTTTTTCCAGGCGAGCAGCATCTCGCGATAATCGGCGATCCGGTTCTGCTTCTTCTTGGCGCCGATCAGACTTTCCGGGTTGATGTTTTCGAGTCCGATGAAGACCCGCTTGACGCCGGCGCGCGCCGCCTTCTCGACGAAATTCGGGATTTTATGGCAGAGCGTATCGACCTGGATGATGAATTTGAAACGGAAGCCCTCGCTTTCGCGCAATTGAATCAGCCGACCAAAAATCGCCTCCCAATTGCGGTTGCGCGCGAGATTGTCGTCGGTGATGAAGAAATAGCGCACGCCCTGCGCGAGATTGGCGCGCATGATCGCCTCGACGTCGTCGGCGGTGCGGTAGCGCGATTTTCGCCCCTGCACATTGATGATCGTGCAGAACGAGCATTGGAACGGACAGCCGCGCCCGACATCGAGGCTCGACAGGCCGCCGACGGTGCGGCCGACCCGCTCGGCGGGAAGGAGCGGTAGCGGCGCGCTCTCGATGCCGGGCAGATCGTTGAGAAAATCGTAGACCGGCTTCAGCGCGCCGGCGGCGGCGTCCTTGAGCACGTGGTCGAGCCGGCCCTCGGCCTCGCCGAGGAAAAACGA
>DATGLU010000198.1:0-2418 GCA_035294045.1 Roseiarcus sp.
TCGAGTACGAGGATTATGTCAGCGATACGGTGTATGTGGCGTTTCCCGTCAAGGCTCTCGGGACATTCGCGCCTGGCCATGCCGAGTTCGCCGCCAATCTGAAGACAGCGAGCGTTGTCATATGGACGACGACGCCGTGGACGATTCCGGGTAATCGTGCCATCTCGTTTTCCGAAAAGATCGCTTACGGTCTTTATCAGGTGACGGTGGCGCCCGAGGGCAATTGGGCGAGAGTCGGCGCGAAGTACCTCCTCGCCAAGAACCTGGCGGAAGAAACGTTCAAGGCGGCGAAGGTCGAAAGCTATACGTTGCTCGGCGACGTAGACGCCGCGTTCCTCCTCGACGCATCATGCGCGCATCCTTTCGCAGGGAATGGCTATGCTTTCGAGGTCCCGCTCCTCCCGGGCGAGCACGTCACTGACGACGCCGGCACCGGCTTCGTCCATACCGCGCCCGGCCATGGCCGCGAGGACTTCGACATCTGGATGGCCAACAAGCGCGAGCTTGACGAGCGCGGAATCGATACGCGAATCCCCTACACAGTCGACGAGAACGGCGCCTTCACCGCCGAAGCGCCGGGCTTTACGGGCAAGCGGGTCCTTACCGACAAGGGCGACAAGGGCGACGCCAACGCAGCGGTGATCGAGGCGCTGATCAAAGCCGGCGCGCTCGTCGCGCGCGGCAAGCTCACGCACCAATATCCGCATAGCTGGCGCTCGAAAAAGCCGGTCATTTTCCGCAACACGCCGCAATGGTTCATCGCGATGGACAAGCCGATCGCGAACCTCCCCTTCTCCCCGCGCAGCGGGGAGAAGGTGGCCGCGCAGCGGCCGGATGAGGGGCAGCGCGGCGACGGGGGATTGGCGAAGGCGCCACTCACGAGCGCCGGCGCCGCCCCTCACCCCGGCCCTCTTCCCGCAAGCGGGGAGAGGGGGAGCGGCGACGCTTCCGGCGCGAGCCTTCGCGAAATCGCCCTGCAAGCCATCAGGGACACCCGCTGGGTCCCCGCCTCGGGCGAGAACCGGATCACCGGCATGGTCTCGAACAAGCCGGACTGGGTGATGAGCCGGCAGCGCGCCTGGGGCGTGCCGATCGCGGTCTTCGTGCGCAAATCCGACCAAACCGTCCTATGCGACGACAAGGTCAACGAGCGCATCGCCGCCGCTTTCGAGCAGGAGGGCGCCGACGCGTGGTACTCGGCCGACGCCGCGCGGCGGTTCCTGTCGCCCGATTACGATCCCGGCGATTTCGAGAAGGTCGAGGATATTCTCGACGTCTGGTTCGATTCCGGCTCGACCCATTCCTACGTGCTCGACGATCCGATCCATTTCCCCGGCCTTGCCGGAATCAAGCGCGTCGTCGACGGCGGCGCGGACGAGGTGATGTACCTCGAAGGCTCGGACCAGCATCGCGGCTGGTTCCAATCCTCGCTGCTCGAAAGCTGCGGCACGCGCGGCCGCGCCCCCTTCGACATCGTGCTGACGCATGGCTTCACGCTCGACGAGAAGGGCCGGAAAATGTCGAAATCGCTCGGCAACCAGACCTTTCCGCAGGACGTGATCAAGCAGTCCGGCGCCGACATCCTGCGCCTCTGGACGGCAAGCGTCGATTATTCCGACGACCAGCGCATCGGGCCGGAAATCCTCAAGACCGTCAGCGACAATTACCGCAAGCTGCGCAACACGATCCGCTGGATGCTCGGCACGCTCGCCCACTATTCGGAAAAGGACGCGGTCGGCGTCGATCAGATGGGCGAATTGGAGCGGCTGATGCTGCATCGCCTCGCCGAGCTCAACGCCCATATCCGCGAGGCCTATGCCGATTTCGACTACGCAAAGGTGGTCGCGGCGCTCTCCGCTTTCATGAACGCCGATCTCTCGGCTTTCTATTTCGACATCCGCAAGGACGCGCTCTATTGCGAGCCGATTTCGAGCGTCAAGCGCCGCGGCGCCCTGGCGGCGATCGAGCAGATTTTCCGCTGCGTCACGGTCTGGCTCGCGCCGATCCTCGTCTTCACCAGCGAAGAGGCCTGGGCCTCGCGCTATCCGAGCGCGCCTTCCGTCCATCTCGAGCAATTTCCGAACGTGCCGAACGCCTGGCGCGACGACGAACTCGCGGCCAAATGGACGCGCATCCGCCGCGTCCGCTCCGTCGTGACCGGCGCGATCGAGATCGCCCGCGCCGCCAAGGAGATCGGCTCCTCGCTCGAAGCGGCGCCGCGGGTCTTCATCGACGATCCGGCGCTCGCCGCCGCGCTCGCCGGCGTGGATTTCGCTGAAATCTGCATCACCTCTTCCGTCAGCTTGACGCGCGGGCCGGCGCCGGATGGCGCGTTCCGCCTAGCCGAAACGCCGGGCGTCGGTGTGGTGGTCGAGCGGGCCGGCGGGATCAAATGCGCGCGCTCCTGGAAATATTTCG
>DATGLU010000199.1:0-3919 GCA_035294045.1 Roseiarcus sp.
TCGGCGTGCGCGCCTATAGCCAGACGACCGGCATGTGGCTGCGCGGGATTCTCGCCGAGTCGTACGCCCTCCAGCCGCAACAGGCGCGCTGGATCACCTACGAGGATGCGCATGTCGCCGAATACGCCGATCCGCCTTGGGCGGAGCGCGCGTCGCCCGGCAAGGAGCTCCTCGCCATGCTGCGCGCCGGCGAAATCGACGCGGCGATCGTCGGGAACGACGTACCTGACGATCCGCGCTTTCGCACCGTCTTCCCTGACCCCGTCGCTGCGGGCGAGGCTTTCCGCCGCCGGCACGGCTTCACGCCTGTCAATCATCTGGTGACGATGCGGCGAGACCTGGCCGAAGCGCGGCCGGACATTGCCGCCGAGCTCGTCGCCATGTTCAAGCAGGCCAAGGCGGCGGCCGGGCTCGCCGCCACCCAGGAGGGCGCGCTGCCGACGACGCGCGCCGCTTTGCGCCCCGCCGTCGCGCTCGCCTTGCGCTATGCGACCGACCAGGGTCTTCTCCCCCGCCGCCTCTCCGAGGAGGAGGCGTGGGAAGGCTCGCCGCCCGACGATGGCGGCGCATAGGGGCCGGCGTTCCGGCAATGACGGATTGCGCTTCTCGCTCGCAACCAGCATGCGCGATCGGCGAAGTGATACGAGCGGCGGCGATTTCAGGCTTTCGCTTGGCGCGCCGCCTTGCGGGCAAGAAACTCGTGCTTTTCTATCTCGTTGTCGCTGAGGACTGTCGGCGCGGCGTCGAGGCTGAGAAACGGCCTCTCGGCGTCGCGGTAGGACGGCCATGCCGGCTGGCCCGGCGCGTTCGGATCGCCGGTCTTGACGAAATTCACCCAATAGGCGGAGACGAGCGCCGCAAGCGCGCGATCCTCGCCGGCAATGATCCATGGAACCGCGTCGAGATTGTCGAAGACATAGAGAATTTCGCCTGCGTGGAAGGCGCCGGCCTCGGCGCTGGGCGTCGCGCCGAACCAGCCTTCCGGCGTCAGCGGACAGCGGTCGAATCTGAACCGATAGATCGCCGACGTACCGGTCCGCCTTTGCGCCTCCAGCCAAGCCCACGTGCCGTGAATGATCGCAAGATCGCCGCCCAGCGCCTTGGCCGAAGCCTGGTCGATCTCGATTGTTCCGGACGGATAGAAGCGCAACGCTTCGGCCGCATCGCCGCCGAAAATTTCGCGAGCCAGCGCCTCGTAGGTTTCGCCGGGGGCGGCGCCGCGCAGCAATGAGAAGTTGAACCCTTCGTCGCGATTCCAGCCCGCCATCAGCGGCACGTCGCTTTGTTCGCCGGAAGCGAAGATTTGCGCCGGCGGGCGCGGCAGGAAGTAGCCGTCGACCGTCGGGCGAAAGCCGAGGCCCGGCGCGGCGGCGAGGATTTCCTCCGCCGGCGCGGCGCGCAGCGCGTCGAGCGAGGCCGCTCCCAGCTTGCGGGCGAAGGCGCGCCCCGCCTCTTCGGCTTCGGCCAGCGTGCGGATCGGATGGCCCGGCGAAGCGAACATCCCGCCGCTCTCGCCGATCGCCCGCGCAAACAGGCCCTTGGCCAAAGGCGAGGCCATCAAGGCGCTGACCGCCATCGAGCCGGCCGATTCGCCGGCGATCGTCACGCGCTTCGGGTCGCCGCCGAACGCCGCGATGTTGCGGTTGACCCAGCGCAGAGCCGCGACGAGGTCGAGCATCCCGTAATTGCCGGACGCGCGATGCGGCGATTCGGCAGAAAGGTCTGGATGGGCCAGGAAGCCCAGCGCGTTCAGCCGATGGTTCAAAGTGACGACGACGATCCCGCGCGCCGCGAGGTTTGACCCGTCATAGCGCGGCTCGCCGCCCGAGCCGACGACGAAGCCGCCGCCATGAATCCAGACCATGACCGGCAGCAGATCGCCGCTTCCGACCGCGCCGCTCCAGATGTTGAGATAGAGGCAATCCTCCGAGACGCCGTTCGGGCGCGGATCAATGTCGTCGAAAACGACGCCCTGTAGCGAATTCGGGCCGAACCTGTCGGTCCGGCGAACGCCCGGCCACGGCTCGACCGGGGCCGGCGGCCGCCAGCGCAGCGGCCCCACCGGCGGCGCGGCGTAAGGGACGCCTTTGAAACAGCGCACGCCGGCGGCGTTGGGCTCGGGCAGCGCAAGCAGCCCGTCGGCGGTGGAGATTGTTCCCGGCGTCATGATCGCTCCGTCGCGAATGTCGGCGGCCTCTATATCAGTACGAGCGCGGCAATCCGAGCACATGCTCGGCGAGGTAGGATAGGATCAGGTTGGTCGAGATCGGCGCGACCTGGTAGAGACGCGTCTCGCGGAACTTGCGCTCGATGTCGTATTCCTCGGCGAAGCCGAAGCCGCCATGGGTCTGGACGCAGACATTGGCCGCCTCGAACGAGGCGTCGGCCGCCAGCATCTTCGCCATATTCGCCTCGGCGCCGGGATTCGCGTCGGCCTCGTAGAGGCGGAGCGCCTCGCGGGTCATCAGCTCGGCGGCCCGCATATTGGCGTAGGCCTTGGCGATCGGGAACTGCACGCCTTGGTTCTGGCCGATCGGCCGGTCGAAGACGCGTCGATCCCTCGCATAGGCGCTCGCTTTGTCGATGAACCATTTGGCGTCGCCGACGCATTCGGCGGCGATCAGGATGCGCTCGGCGTTCATGCCGGACAGGATGTAGCGGAAGCCGTTGCCTTCTTCGCCGATCAGATTCTCGGCCGGAACCGGCACGTCGTCGAAAAAGACTTCGGTCGTGGCGTGGTTCATCATCGTGCGGATTGGCCGGATCGAAAGGCCGGCGCCGCGCGCGGCGCGCATATCGACGATGAACAACGAAAGGCCGCCGCTGCGCTTTGCGCCCGCCGTTCGCGGCGCGGTGCGCGCCAAGAGAAGCATCAAGTCGGAATGTTCGGCGCGGCTCGTCCAGATTTTCTGGCCGTTGACGATGAAACGGTCTCCCTCGCGCCGCGCCGTCGTCTTCAACGAAGATGTGTCCGTCCCGCTGGTCGGCTCGGTGACGCCGAAGGCCTGAAGGCGCAGCCTGCCTTCGGCGATCGCCGGGAGATAGCGCCGCTTCTGCTCGTCCGAGCCATGGCGCAACAGGGCGCCCATCGTGTACATCTGGGCGTGGCAAGCGCCGCCGTTGCAGCCGGCGCGCTGGATTTCCTCGAGCACGGCCGCGGCGGCCGAAAGCGGCAGGCCGGCGCCGCCATACGCCTCGGGGATCAAAATCGACAGATAGCCCGCCTCGGTCAAGGCGTTCACGAATTCGGTCGGATAGGCCATCCGGCGATCGAGATCGCGCCAATATTCGCCGGGAAATCGCGCGCAGAGCTTGGCCACGGCTTGGCGTATCTCGGCATAGGGTTCTTCGATTGGCGCCATGATCGCAAAATACCCGGTCGGACAGGCGCGCGTGCGTCGTCGAGCCTGCCGGTATAATGCGCGGCTCGCGGCTTGGAGCAACTGACGAACGGCGCGGCATGCGGCGCGTTGGAAAGATTTTTGGGAAAGAGGCGCAAATGGCGTGCGCTTGCCTGCCCCGGCTGTTGGCGCGAGATTGATCTTTTGGGATCGCCGCGATGGACCTGCGATCGTTTCTCGGACAGCCGACAGGCCAGACGGCGCTCCAGCTTGCCGAGCTCGGCCTCGCTTTCATCCTCTCGGCGCTGATCGGGCTGGAGCGGGAAATCCGCCAGAAGAGCGCCGGCCTGCGCACCTATACGATCGTCGGCTTCGCCTCGGCCTTGATCATCGTTGTCTCAAAATATGGCTTCGCCGACGTTCTCGAACAGAATCGTATCGTTCTGGACCCGTCCCGGATCGCCGCGCAGATCGTCTCGGGCATCGGCTTCATCGGCGGCGGCGTCATCTTCGTGCGCAAGGACCTCGTTCGCGGGCTGACCACGGCGGCGACCATTTGGCTAACCGCGGCGGTCGGC
>DATGLU010000200.1:0-7031 GCA_035294045.1 Roseiarcus sp.
CCGGCAATCTCGATTATCCGGACATTGTCGCCGTGGCGCGGCTTGGCCTTGTCGCCGAGCCCAGCCAGTCGCCGCCGCGTCCGTTCTATTTGAAAGCCCCGGACGCCCAGGCGCCGGAAAACCCCGCCATCGCCCGCGCCGGTCCTTAAAGCCGCATCGAGATCGATTTTCAGATGTTCTGGTTTCGAAAGGCCGCCCGCCCGGTGCTGCGCCCGTTGCGCAATGACCGCGCCGGCCAGTGCGCGGCGCTCCATGCGACGGCCTTCGCCCATCCCTGGTCGATGCAGGAATTCGAGACGCTGCTTTCCGCCGCCAATGTCTCCGGCGAGGCGGCGGTCGATCCGGCGAGCGGCGCGTTGCGCGGCTTCGTCCTGTCAAGGATCGCGGCGGACGAAGCCGAAATCCTGACCATCGCCGTCGACAGCGCGCTGCGCCGGCGCGGCGTCGGCCGCGCTTTGCTCGCCGCCCATATGGCGCGTCTGCCGGCGCTCGGCGCCAAAACGCTGTTTCTGGAAGTCGAGCGCGAGAACGGGGCGGCGGTGGCGCTTTACGCCAAATTCGGCTTCCGCGAGGTCGGGCAGCGGAAGGGTTATTACCGCAAGAGCGACGGAACCGCCGCGACCGCGCTCGTCCTGCGTCGCGATCTGCTGTGACGGCTTTTTTCCGCGCCGTCGCCGCCTTCTGCGCCAAGGGAGGGCCGCTTGTCCTGGCGCGGTTGACCGCCGCCCTCGCCGTAGCGGCCGCGATCATTCTGATCGGCGGCCCGATCCGCCGACTCGCCTGCTGGCGCGGCTGGCGGATTGGCGACGGCCTGCCGCCGCTGCTCCATAGGGTCTTGTGCTTCGGTCTCGGCCTGCGCCTGCGCGTCCATGGCCAAGCGAGCGACGCATGGCCGCAACTCGTCGTCCCCAATCACGTTTCCTGGCTGGATATCGTGGCGCTCGGCGCATGGCGGCCGACTGAATTCCTGGCCAAGCGGGAGGTCGGCGCGGGCGCGTTGGCGCGGCTGCTGGTCGGCCTGCAGGGGGCGGTCTATGTCGAGCGCGGCCGGCGCCGCAAAATCCCGCTGGTGAACGCCGAAATGGCGCTGAGGATGCGCGCCGGCTCGCCGCTCGTCCTGTTCGCCGAGGCGACGACCAATGACGGCAACCGAATATTGCGCTTCAAGTCCTCCCATTTCGAAGCGCCGCGCCTGGCGCTTGGCCGCCAGGCCGGCGCCGCGATCGTCCAGCCGGTCTTCATCGCCTATTCCCGCCGCGGCGGTCTGCCGCTCGGCCGGGCTCAGCGGCCGTTCGTCGCCTGGTATGGCGACATGAGTTTTTTCAGCCACTTATGGCGCTTCCTGCTGGATGGCAGGGTGGATTGCGACCTCTATTGCGGCGCGCCGCTCCTGGTCGGGCGAGGCGAGCATCGCAAGGAGATCGCCCGCCGCGCCGAGCGGGCGGTGCGCGCGCTCGCCGAGGCGGTCCGCCGCGCTCCGCCGCGCCTTGGTAAAGCTTGAGCGCTTCGATTTGAACGCCTCACGCCGAAATCGCCTATTCTCGGCGGGCCGCAAAGGCTCTAAATGAAGGTGGATTGGTCCGGAGACCCTGTTGGCAGCCCTGTTCGATACGCTTGACCGCCTGTTAGGCCTCGCGGCCGAAGAGTCGCGGCCGCAAGACGACAAGAAAATCTTCGTCAAGTCATTCGGCTGTCAGATGAATGTCTATGATTCGCAGCGCATGAGCGACGTCGCTGCGGGCCAGGGCTATTCGCCGACCGCCGAGATCGAGGACGCCGATCTCGTCATCCTCAACACCTGCCATATCCGCGAGAAGGCTTCCGAGAAGATTTTCTCCGAGCTTGGCAAGACGCGCGAGCTCAAGGAGCGGCGCGCCGCAGCGGGCCGCGACACGACGATCGTCGTCGCCGGCTGCGTCGCCCAGGCGGAGGGAAGCGAAATCACCCGCCGCCAGCCCGCCGTCGACCTGGTCGTCGGCCCGCAGAATTATCATCGCCTGCCGGATTTGCTGCGCCAGGCGAGAGCGAGGCCGGGAATCGTCGACACCGATTTCCCGATTCAGAGCAAATTCGACCATCTGCCCGCCGCCACGCCGGCGGCGACGCGGGCGCGCGGCGTCAGCGCCTTCGTCACCGTGCAGGAAGGCTGCGACAAATTCTGCTCGTTCTGCGTCGTGCCCTATACCCGCGGCGCCGAATTTTCGCGGCCCGTCGCCCAGATCGTCGCCGAAATCGCCAGCCTTACGGCCGCTGGCGTGCGCGAAATCACGCTGATCGGCCAGAACGTCAACGCTTATCACGGGCTCGGCGAGGATGACGCGGTTTGCGACCTCGCCCAGCTCTTGGAGCGGGTCGCGGCTTGCCCAGGCGTCGAGCGGGTCCGCTATACGACCTCGCATCCGGCCGACATGTCGCCGCCGCTGATTGCGGCGCATCGCGACAATCCGGCCCTCGCGCCCTTTCTGCATTTGCCGGTGCAATCGGGCTCGAACCGTGTGCTCGAGGCGATGAACCGCAAGCACACGGTCGAGGATTATCTCGACATCGTCGCCGCCTTGCGCGCGGCGCGGCCGGACATCGCCTTGTCGTCGGATTTCATCGTCGGCTTCCCCGGCGAGAGCGAAGCGGAGTTCGAAGAGACGCTGGCGCTGACGCGCAAAGTCGGCTTCGCCTCATCGTTCTCGTTCAAATATTCGCCGCGCCCCGGCACGCCCGGCGCCGAGATGAAAGAGCAGATCGACGAGGAGACCAAGGCGAGGAGGCTGGCGCTTCTGCAGACGGCGCTCGAAGAGCAGCGCCAGGCTTTCAACCGCGCTGCGGTCGGGCGCGTCTTTCCGGTTCTTATCGAAAAAATCGGCCGCTATCCCGGTCAATTGATCGGCCGCTCGCCCTATATGCAGTCGGTTCTCGCCGAGGGCGAGCCGGACATGATCGGGGCGCTGGCCGAAATCGAAATTCTGAGCGTCGGCCCGCATTCGCTCAGAGGCCGCATCGTCGGCGCGAAAGGGGTTAAGGAGACTCCTCATTGAGAACGCAGGATCGAACGATCGCCAAAGCCCCTCCGGCGAACGCCGACATGCAATCTGAGCCGCGCGATTCCAAACCTTTCGAGACCACGCTCGCCTTCGACGACAACGGCCTGGCTTCGCTCGTCTTCGGCCATTACGACCAGAACCTTGCCGCGATCGAGCGCAAGCTCGGCGTCATCGCCAACGCCAACGGCAATCATGTCGTCATAAAAGGGCCGAAAGAGGCGACCGAGCACGCCCGCCGGGTCTTCGAAATGCTCTATGAGCGGGCCAAGCTCGGCCAAGGCGCCGATCTCGGCGATGTCGAGGGCGCGATCGCCGAGGGCGCGCTGCAGGGCAGCCTGTTTCCGAACGATCCCGATTCGCGCCCCGCCTTTCAGCAGATCAAGACGCGCAAGCGCGGCGTGGTGCGGGCGCGCAACGCGGCGCAGAATCTTTATCTCTCGGCCTTGAAGCACAACGAGCTGGTCTTTGCCGAGGGCCCGGCGGGCACCGGCAAGACTTGGCTCGCGGTCGGCTACGCCGTCTCGCTGCTCGAACAGGGCGCGGTCGAGCGGCTGATCCTGTCGCGGCCGGCGGTCGAGGCTGGCGAGAAGATCGGCTTCCTGCCGGGCGACATGCGCGAGAAAGTCGATCCGTACCTCCGCCCGATCTATGACGCGCTCTACGAATTCATGGACGGAAGAATGGTCGAGCGCGGCATCGAGACCGGGATGATCGAGATCGCGCCGCTCGCCTTCATGCGCGGCCGGACGCTGGCCAATTCGCTGGTCCTGCTCGACGAGGCGCAGAACGCCACCGCCATGCAGATGAAAATGTTCCTGACCCGGCTCGGCGAAGGCTCGCGCATGATCGTCAATGGCGATCCGAGCCAGACCGACCTGCCGCATGGCGAGAAATCCGGCCTGAGCGAGGCGGTGGCGCTCCTGGCGCGCCTGGAAGGCGTCGGCCACGTCGTCTTCCGCGCCGGCGACGTGGTGCGCCACGATCTTGTCCGCCGCATCGTCGCCGCCTATGAGGGCGCGAAAGCGCAGGCGCGCCGATGAAGCGCGCCAGCAAATCCATTCGCGGCCGAAGGCCCCCTCCCGTAGCCTCCCCCGCTTCGCGGGAGAGGGGGGCCCGCACGCCGCGGCCAATCGCGCGCGCGGCGGGTCAAGATAAGCAGAAGGCGCGACGCAACGAGCCCCCTCTCCCGCGAAGCGGGGGAGGGCCGGGGAGGGGGAGCGCCGACGCGCCGGAAAGCGCCCCAAGTACGATCAAGCTCGACATCGTGATCGAGCGCGCTTCGCCGCTCTGGGCGGCGCTGCCCGATGCGGCGGCGCTGGGCGAGCGCGCCGTTCGCGCCGCCGCCGCGGCTTGCGGCGTCGAACTGGCCGAAGCGGCGGAGGTCAGCGTCCAGCTTGTCGATGATGAGCGCATTCGCGCGCTCAACGCCCGCTGGCGCGGCCTCGACAAGCCGACCAACGTCCTTTCGTTCCCTGCCGCGCCCGCCGGTCGGCTCGCCGCTTCGCCGCTGCTCGGCGACATCGTCGTCGCCTACGAGACGACAAGCCGCGAAGCGGAGGACGAGCGTATCAGCCTCGGCGATCATTTCGTCCATCTCGTCGTCCATGGATTCCTGCACCTTGTCGGCTTCGATCATCAAGACGACGAGGAAGCAGATGTGATGGAGGCGCTGGAGACGCGCGTGCTGAAGGGATTGGCGATCGCCGATCCTTATCGCCGCAGCGTTCCCGCGGAGCGCGCATGAGCGAAGCGTCAAAACGCGACATGATCGAGCCGGAAGCGCCGGCCAAGGCCTCGCCCGAATCGCAAGCCGGCTTGTTCGAGCGCCTGCGCGCTCTGTTCGGGCTCGGCCCCGCCTCGGTGCGCGACGATATCGAGGACGCGCTCGAAGAAGCCGGCCCCGACGCCGACTTCACGCCGCAGGAGCGCGCGATTCTGAAGAACGTGCTCGCTTTGCACGATGTGCGGGTCGAGGACGTTATGGTGCCGCGCGCCGACGTGATCGCGGTGCAGATCGACTCGCCGCTGAGCGACGTGCTCGCGTTGTTTCGCACCGCCGGCCATTCGCGGCTACCGGTCTATGGCGACACGCTCGACGATCCGCGCGGCATGGTTCATATCCGCGATTTCGTCGACTATCTCGCCGCCGCGCCGCAATTCGGCCTTGGCGCCGGCGCGGCCTCAGGCCAAGCGCCGCCGCCTTTCGATTTGAGCACGCCGCTCGCCAAAGCGAAGATTTTGCGCCCGGTCCTTTTTGCGCCGCCCTCGATGCCGGCGCTCGACCTGCTTTTAAAAATGCAAGCGACGCGCACGCATATGGCGCTGGTCATCGACGAATATGGCGGCTGCGACGGGCTCGTCTCGATCGAAGACGTGGTCGAGGCGATTGTCGGCGACATCGAGGACGAGCACGACGAAGCCGATACGCCGTCGGTCGAGAAGACCGCTGACGGCGCCTTCATCGCCGACGCGCGCGCCAGCCTCGAAGACCTCTCCACGGCGCTGGGCGACGATTTCGTCAAATTCGGCGAGGCCGAGGATGTCGACACGGTCGGCGGCCTCGTCACCGCGAAAGCCGGTCGCGTTCCGGGCCGCGGCGAGATCGTCGGCGGCGTCGGCGATTACGAGTTCGAAATTCTCGACGCCGATCCGCGCCGGGTGAAGAAGGTCAAGATCCAGCGCGCGGCGCCGCCGGCGAAGAAATCCGCCGCCCGGCGCAAGCGCGCCGGCGCCGCGCCGCCCTCGGAAGCGGTCGCCGGCGGCGGCGAGGAAGGCTGACCGCCGCTCCCCTGCGCCTGGGAATCAGGGGATGGCGCGCCTCTCGAACGGGCAATTGCGCGGGAATGCCGCGTTTCAGTCTCGGCGCGTCATGCTTTAAGGTGAAAATGCCTGATTCGCGGCAAGGGACGGCGGCTTGACCCTGGGCGTCTCAATCTCTGAAGACCGCGCCTCCTTCATTCAGTCGATCGGCGAGCCGGTGATTCTCGCCTGGGGCTGGCGTCGTCGCCTGATCGGCTTGACGGCGGGCGCCGCCGGCGCGCTGGCTCTGGCGCCAGTCGATTTCTGGCCGGCCATGCTGGCGCCGCTGATGATCGCGGTCTGGCTGCTCGACGGCTCGGCCGATTCGAACGCCGACGGGGCGACGTTCCTGCCGTCGGTGCGCGCCGCCTTCTCGGTCGGCTGGTGGTGGGGATTTGGCTATTTCGTCGCCGGCCTCTGGTGGCTCGGCTCGGCCTTCCTCGTCGACGCCGACCAATTCGCCTGGGCGCTGCCGCTCGGCGTCGTCGCGCTGCCGGCGGGGCTCGCCTTTTTTCCCGCGCTCGGCTTCGCCTTGGCGAAAGTCCTGTGGTCGCCGGGGCCGGCCCGCATCTTCGCGCTCGCCTTCGGCCTCACCGTCAGCGAATGGCTGCGCGCGACGGTCCTGACCGGCTTTCCCTGGAACGAGTTCGGCATGGCGCTCGGCGGTACGCCGGTCCTGGCGCAAAGCGCCTCGCTGATCGGCTTGCACGGCCTGACCTTCCTGACGGTCGCGATTTTCGCCGCGCCGGCGACGCTTATCGACGAAACGAGCGGCAAAAGGCGCGCGGCGGCGACGGTCGCGGCTTTTGCCGCCCTGGCGCTCCTCGCGGCATTCGGCGCCTGGCGCCTTTCGGCGCCGCCGGCCGCGAGCGTCGCCGGCGTCAAGCTGCGCCTCATCCAGCCGGCGATCGGCCAAGGTCCAGATTTTCGGCCGGAGAACAAAGACGCGATCATGCGCCGCTATCTCGACCTCTCCGACCGCGCGACGTCGCCGACTTCGATGGGCGTCGCCGACGTGACCCATCTGATCTGGCCGGAATCGGCTTTCCCGTTCCTCCTGGCGCGCGATCCGGTCGCGCTGAACCAGATCGCCAGCCTGCTCCATGACGGTACGACCCTGATCACCGGCGCGGCGCGCGCCGAGCGCGGCCCCGACGACGGGCGGCCGCGCTACTACAATTCCATCCAAGTCATCGA
>DATGLU010000201.1:0-3179 GCA_035294045.1 Roseiarcus sp.
CGCCAGCCGATGGAACCACGATAAGCGTAGCCAAATCAAGGCGAGGCGCCCCAAAGAGCCGGCCGGCCCGCGGCTTTCCCCCATTTGCGCAGACCGGCGCGCCCGCTGGCGGGCGCCCTCGCCTCAAGCAAACTGCGCGCCAGCGACTCGGCGGGCGCAGATTCGGGGTGCGGAAGTCCTGATAATTGACTGTTCAGGTTAGGTTTTTCGCTTCCTCGGCGTCTTCCGCGCGCTTCGCCAGCACCTGGTCGATCAGGCCAAAATCTTTCGCTTCTTCCGCCGACATGAAATGGTCGCGATCGAGCGTCTTGTCGATCGTCTCATAATCGCGCCCGGTGTGGTGCACGTAGATTTCATTCAGTCGCCGCTTGATCTTAAGAATGTCTTCGGCATGCCGGGCGATGTCCGAGGCCTGCCCTTGGAAACCGCCGGACGGCTGGTGGACCATGATCCGGGCGTTGGGCAGCGCAAAGCGCGCGTCCTTTGCGCCGGCGCAAAGCAGAAGCGACCCCATCGAGGCGGCCTGGCCGACGCACATCGTCGTCACTCGCGGGCGGATGAATTGCATCGTGTCGTAGATCGACAAGCCGGCGGTGACGACGCCGCCCGGCGAGTTGATATACATGGCGATTTCTTTTTTCGGATTATCGGCCTCGAGAAACAGCAGCTGCGCCACGACCAAGGACGCCGAGATGTCTTCGACGGCGCCGGTCAAAAACACGATCCGCTCGCGAAGCAGGCGCGAGAAAATGTCGAACGAGCGCTCGCCGCGATTGGATTGCTCGATCACGATCGGCACGAGGTTGTTGTAATAATAGTCGACCGGATCGCGCATGGCTCTCGCTTTCGGGGAATCGCCTAGGGTTGCGACGGCAAGATAGTGACAGGGACGCGGCAGTTAAAGGCCCGGGAATGTCCTCGCTCCCTGTCCTTCTTGCCGGTTACGGAGCCGCGGCGGGCGTCGCCGGCGCCTCCTCGTCGTCCTCGGGGCGGAGCAGCTCCTCACGCGAGACCGGCTTATCCGTCACTTTAGCCTTTGAGAGGATGTGGTCGACGACTTTCTCCTCGTAGAGGGGCGCGCGCAATTCGGCCATCGCCTGAGGGTTCTTGCGATAGAAGTCCCAGACCTGCTTTTCCTGCCCCGGGAAGGAGCGCGCCCGAGCGATCAGGGCGTTGGTCAATTCCTCGTCGCTGACCTTGACATCGGATTGCGCGCCGACCTCCGCAAGCAGAAGCCCGAGACGCACCCGCCGCTCGGCGATGCGCCGATAGTCGGCCCGCGCCGCCTCCTCGGTCGTGTTTTCGTCGGCGAAGGTCCGGCCGGACGCCTTCTGCTCGGCCTCGACCTGGCGCCAGATCGAATCGAATTCCTGATTGACCAGGCCTTCCGGCAATTCGAAGGAGTAGCGCTTGTCCAGCTCGTCGAGCAGGCGTCGCTTTACCTTCTCGCGCGAAGCTCTTGAGTAATCTGAGGAAATATTGCTCTTGACCATCTCCTTGAGCTTGTCGAGGCTCTCGACATTGAGGCTCTTGGCGAATTCGTCATCGATGGTGAAGGGCTCCGGCGCGGCCACCGCTTTCACATCGACATCCATCGTCGCGGTCCGGCCGGCCAGCTTGCGGTTGGCGTAGTTTTCCGGGAAGGTCGCCTCGATCGTCCGCTTCTCGCCGGCGACGGCGCCGAGCAATTGCTGCTCGAAGCCGGGGATGAACGTCTCCGTTCCAAGGACCACCTCGATATCCTTGCTGGAGCCGCCTTCGAATTCCTCGCCATTGATCTTGCCGACGAAATCCACCGTCACCTTGTCGCCGTTCTCGGCTTTCGCGCCTTCGGGCTTCGGCGCATAGGTCCGGCGGCTGTCGGCGAGCCGCTCGATCGCCGTGTCGACATCGGAATCCGTGACCTCGGCAACCGGCCGCTCAAGCGCAAGATCGTCGAACGCTCCGACCTCGAATTTCGGCAGCACTTCGAGGGCGATTTTATAGGAGAGGTCGCCGCTGGCCTGGAGGGCGGCCTCCATCGCCGCCTGGTCCTCCGGCAGTTCGATCTTCGGCTCCTGGGCGAGGCGCAGGCCCTTCTCGTCGAGAATTTTCTTGTTGGCCTCGTTGATCGCGTCCTGCACCACGTCGGCCATGATGCTCTTGCCGTAGACGCGCTTAAGATGGGCGACCGGGACCTTGCCGGGCCGGAAACCGTTAAGGCGGATCTTGTTCTTGAGCTCGGCAAGCTGGCTGTCGAGGCGCTGACCTAAATCCTCGGCCGAGAGGATGATGCTGTATTCGCGCTTCAGCCCTTGCGAAAGCGTCTCGGTAACCTGCATGACTTCGTCCGCCCTTCAACAATCCAAGCCGCAGCCCCGGCGGCGATCTACAAAACCTGTCCCGCCGGCCGAACCGGCAGCCTCGCATCGTCAGATGGTGCGGGCGGAGGGACTCGAACCCCCACGACTTTCGCCACCGGAACCTAAATCCGGCGCGTCTACCAATTCCGCCACGCCCGCAACAAGGCGGCGCAGGGAAAGTCCGGCCGCGAGGGCGCCGCTCTATAACACTTTGGCCGCGACGCGCCAGAGAAAAGAGATAAGATCGCAGATCCCGCGCTCGCGATTCCGAAGCGCCAAATTCTAATCCCGAATGAGGACCGCGATGGCGAGCGTGAACACGCCGCCGGCGAGCAGGATTTCACTGGTCGAGGACTGGAGCGCGCCCGCCAGACCATGGCTCAGCTCGCGCCAAGCGCAGCCGGCGAGCGCCCCGGCAAGGCCGACGAAAGCGACGAGTCTACGCATGAAGCTCACCCCGACCCTGCCCGGCCCCGCTCGCCCGGCGATTGACCGCGCCGCGCCGACGCAAGCGTCGGGCCGCGCTCTTCGTCTCAAAATGACACAGGGACGAGGCTTTGTCTGGGGCGTTCGACGATGAGGCTGACGCGCCGAACCTTGCTGGGCGGCGGCCTTTCCGCGGCGGTTTGGGCCGCGCTGCGCGGGCCATCGGAGGCGAACGCGCCAGCGCAGGATTCCGACGGATTCCGGGTGGTCGAGGCGGGACCGGCGTCGGCGGAGAGTCTCGGCGCGTCGGCGCGGGCGCTCGGCTATGGCGGCGCGACGCCCGGTCCGTTGCTCCGCGCCAAGCTCGGCGAGACATTGAAGGTCCGGCTGGTCAATCGTCTTTCCGAGCCG
>DATGLU010000202.1:0-6268 GCA_035294045.1 Roseiarcus sp.
GTCGCGGGCGATGTCGCCGTCGAGCTGTCCCTTCACGGCGGTTCGCGCCAGCAAGCTGCCGAAGCCTTCGCCCTCGGCGGCTTGTTCGATGCGCGGGCCGCCGCGTTCCGTCCAGGTCAGGATCAGGTGGTCGCCCTGATCGGCGCATTCCACGTCGACCGTGCCGCCCGGCATGGACAAGGCGCCGTATTTGGCGGCGTTGGTCGCAAATTCATGAAGCAGCAGCGCCAGGCTCGTCACCGACGGCGCGGAAAGGGCGGCGTCGGCGCCGCGAACGCGAACCCGCTCGCCAGCTTCGCCGGTCTGCTCCTCGTAGGGCGAAACGATCGTCCGGATCAGCGCGTGGAGCGTCGCGGGATGATCGCCGATCGCGCCGTCGGGCGTCTTGACCAAGGTCAAGTCATGGGCGCGGGCCAAGGCGGCGAGGCGGTCGCGGACGGCGGCGGCCAATTCCTGCGGCGTGCCGGCGCTGCGCGCGCTCAAATTCACCACGCCGCTCGCCAGGCTGAACAGGTTCTTGATCCGGTGGTTCATCTCCCGGACCAGCAATTCCTGCTGCTCCTGCGCGCGCCGCCGCTCGGTGATGTCGCGCGCGATTTTCGAGGCGCCGACGATCACGCCGTGCGAATTCTTCAGCGGCGAGACGCTGAGCGAAACATTGAGCAGCGTGCCGTCCTTGCGCTGGCGGATCGTCTCGTAATGGTCGATCCGCTGGCCGGCGCGGATGCGGGCGAGGATTTGCGGCTCCTCGTCCTGAAGATGGTCGGGAATGAGAATCGTGATCGATTTGCCGATCGTCTCCTCGGCCGTGTAGCCGAAAATGCGCTGCGCGCCGCGATTCCAGCTCGTGATGATCCCGTCGAGATTCTTGGTGACGATCGCGTCGTCGGAGGTTTCGACCACCGAGGCGAGGAGCCGCGCGTCGTCTTCGGCGCGCCTGATGCCGGTCATGTCGACCAGCATGTTGATCGCGCCGAGCAGCGCGCCGGATTCGTCAAAGAACGGCGTCGGATACGGCATGAACGGCACCCTAACGCCGTCCGGCCGCTCCGCGATGGCGTCGACGCCGCGAATCGGCCGCCGCTCCTTGAGGGCGACGGCCATTGGGCATTGATCATGCGGCAGCGGCGTCCCGTCCGGGCAAAACAGCTTCCACGAGCCGCACCATTGGCTCGTGCCGAGCGGCGGATAATGACCCCAGAGCTCGGCCGCGGCCTCGTTGTAATAGGTGATCACTCCGACGGGGTCGGTGATGTAGATCGCCGCCGGCAAGGCGTTGAGCACTTCGCGGAAATAGCCGTCATTCGCGGCGATGGCGTAGCCGGCCCGTCCGAGCAGAACCGGATCCTTCAGCCGCTCGACTTCCAACCCTCCGAGCGGAGTGTTCATGACGCGCCTCCTAAAGGAACGCCCCGGCGCGAACGCAGCGCCGGTCGCCGCTATCATTCGAGATTAGAATCGATCAAAGTCGGAAGACGCGGCCAATCACAAATTCGTGAGCTTCCGCCAAGCCTACGCGTCCCCTCGGACCCGAAGCAAGCCCGAAAGGAGATGATCGCCACAGCGAAGGCTAAGCAGGCGATTGTGGGCGGAGCAAGGCGTCAGGCCGCGTCACGGAGAAAATTGCAGCACCGCAGCGGCCTTTCCTTGGCGCCTCGCGTTGAGGACGAGAAGGGTTTGAGCGCATGGCCCCTGAAGAAATCGAGATCGGCCGAACCTACCTCTGCGTCTATGGCGACGCGCGCTATCGAGCGGCCGCGCTCGACAAAACCGGCGCTGTCGTTCTTGTCAGGTTGGAGGCGAAGCTCGACAAGAGCGGTCCTATCGGCCGGCCCGACGCGCCCGAAATCGGCGCCGAAATCTGGGTCGCCCCGGAATCGATCGCGCCGGATCGGCCGGACGATCGCCCCGGAACCTGAGCGGCGCCGCGCCGCTGCTCCCGTCGGGGAACCGACGCAATCGGCCGACGTTATCCATGCTCAATCAAGGCGCTCGCGCCGACAGGCCATCGAAAGCGCCGATGCGGGATGTCTCGCCAGGAAATGAAAAGCGGAGTTCCATGATCACCGGCGCTCAGGTCAAAGCGGCGCGCGAGTTGCTTCGATGGTCGCGAGACAGGCTCGCGGACGAGGCTCATATCGCCAGGTCCGTCGTCACCATTTGCGAGCGCGGCGAGGAAAAGCAATCGGAGCTCGTCGTCGACGCCATTCAGGACGCCCTGGAAAGAGCGGGAGTCGAGTTCTCCGGCCGGGACACCGTTAAAGTAACGCCGCTGCCGCCGCCGGACCAAAGCCCGGCTCCGCGGTGACTCAACTCAAAGATGTAGCCGCGCTCGCCGAGCGCGGCTGACGCGGCCAGCGGCCGCGTCTACACCTACAACCCTGCGTCATTGTTCGAGGCGAGCCAACGGAATCACGAGCGTCAGTTTGAGCCCGGCCGCGCGCCAATCGTAATCGATTGTTCCTCCGAGTTGCCCGGCGATGCTGCGATTGACGAGAATCGCGCCGAAGCCGTGAGCCTGTGGCGGCGCAGAGATCGGCGGGCCGCCCCTCTCTTCCCATTCGAGGCGGAGGCTGTCTCCCACGATGCGCCATTCTACCCGTATTGCGCCATTCGGTTCTGAGAGGGCTCCGTATTTCGTCGCGTTCGTCGCGCTTTCGTGCAGCGCCAGGGCAAGGCTCGTCGCCGCGTTCGCGCCGACTGCTATTTCAGGCCCGGTCGCGATAGTTCGCTCAGCGGATTGGCCATCGGCATAGGGTTGCAAAATCGTCCGCACCAGCGCGCCCACCGTCGTCCGCTCGCTTTGCGTTTTCTCTCCGGCAAGGCTCGGACGGACGAGGTCCTTCGCGCGCATCAGGGCTTCCAACCGGCCATACAGGGACTGGGCCATCTCCTGCGGCGTTTGCGCCGACCTGGCGCTCAGATTGATCAGTCCCTGGAAGACCGCCAACACGTTCTTTACGCGATGGTTCATCTCCTGGAGAATGAGCCGTTGGCGCTCCTGCGCCTCCTTCTGGTCGGTAATGTCCACCACGACGCCGATAAAGCGGGTCGGCTTGCCCTCTCGGTCAAAATGGCGCTTGCCGCGCGTCTCAACCCAACGAGTCGCGCCGGACTCCGGCAGCAGCCGGTACTCCTGGATGAACTTCTCTCCCGTTGCGACCGCGCGATCGAGGCCCTCGCGGACCCGATCCGCATCGTCGGGATGAATGCTTGCGAGGTACTGAGCGATGGGAGCGCCTTCTCGCGCCTTGGCCGGATTGATCGCAAAACGCTCGTCTGCATAAAGCTGATCGGTCCGAACGTCCCAATCGAAAACGCCCATCGTCCCGGCGGCGTCCAGCGCAAGAGATAGCCGCTCCTGCGCCATCATCAAGTCTTGCCGTGCGTCGACGCGCTCGGTGGTCTCGTTGACGATGCAAAGGACGCCCGCGACGCCGCCTGCTTCGTCGTGAACGGGCGAATAGGAAATATCGAAATAGACGTTCTCCGGATAGCCGCGCCGCTCGATGCAGAAGGGCCGGTCCTTCGCCGACACCGTCTCGCCGGTCTCCATGACGCGCCGCAGGAGCGGCTCGAGGTCGTCCCAGAGTTCACGCCAATTCTCCCGGGCGGGCCGGCCGAGCGCTCTCGGGTGCTTGTCGCCGATCGTCGGGGCGTAGGCGTCGTTGTACAAGGCCACGAAGTCCGGCCCCCAGAACAGCACGATCTGGGCCGCGGCGGGCAGCATGAGGCGGAGAGCGGCTTTCAGATGCGCCGGCCAGTCGGAAATCGGCCCGAGGCTGGTTTGCGACCAGTCGAAGGCGCGGATCAGGGCGGCGGTTTCGCCGCCCGCGAGCGGAAATTCGCGCTGCGCCGTCGCCGGCGAGCCGCCTCCGCGAAACACCTTTCGACCCATATGGAACAGCCTGACGCCCTCGCTGACCGCGCGACACTAGCCGAAGCGGAAAGGCCGGTTTTTATCAAATGATTGATTTTCGCCCGATGAACCAAATCCGGTTAATCCGCGTTGTCGGCGCGATGCAAAAACAATTAGACCCGGGCGTCGAGCGCGTCGCCGAGTTGCTGCTGAGCAATGTCGCGCTGCACGGGACGCTCGAAACGGCGGACGAGGCGGCGATCCGCAAGCTGACGCCGCGCACGCGCTCGGTCTCGGCCGGCGAGGACATCGTTCGCCAGGGCGACCGGCCGAACGTCGCCGTCATTGTGCTGGGCGGCATGCTGGCGCGCTACCACACGCTGGAAGGCGGCGACCGCCAGTACCTCTCCTTCCACATCGCGGGCGACATGCCCGACATCCAGTGCCTGTTCTTGACCGTGATGGACCATTCCCTCTGCGCCCTGGGCGAAGCTGTCGTCGGCGTCGTCCCGCACGACCAGCTCACGCGATTGATCCGCAGCCGGCCCGCCGTCGGGCTCGCTCTGTGGCGCCTGACGTTTGTCGACGCCTCGATTTTCCGTCAGGCGATCACCAATAACGGGGCCCGCCCGCACTTGGCGCGTCTCGCCCATCTGCTCTGCGAGCAATACGAGCGCGCCCGTCAGGCGAGCCTGGCGGTCGGGCGATCCTGCGATTTTCCGGTCAGGCAGGCGCAGATCGCTCAGGCCCTCGGTATGTCGGCGGTGTCGGTTCACCGAGCGCTGCAGAAGCTTCGCCGAGACCGGCTCGCGGACCTGCGGTCGGGAAAACTGGAGATCCTCAACTGGCCGGGGCTCATCCGCCTGGCCGGCTTCGATCCCGCCTATCTGCACTTGAAGACCGAGCCTTAAATCGGGCGAAGCGGCGGCGGCCACGAAGGCCTTGAAGCCTTTGGTAGCGGGGGAGGGAGTTGAACCCCCGACACGCGGATTATGATTCCGCTGCTCTAACCAACTGAGCTACCCCGCCCCAACGCCGCTTCGAGCCGGAGCCCCAAGCGAAAGGCTGGCGGATATAGGGAGCGCCGCCGAGCCGTGTCAAGATGAAGTCCGCGCCGCGCCGATGGCGCGCGCCGGGCCTATTTCGGCGCCATCCGCAGCGCGCCGTCGAGCCGGATCGTCGCGCCGTTGATCATCTCGTTGCCGATAATCGTCTCGACCAGGGCCGCATATTCGTCGGGCCGGCCGAGGCGCTGCGGGAAGGGAACCGAGGCGGCGAGAGCCTGGCGGGCGTCCTCGCGCAGGCCGTCGAACATGGGCGTGTGGAACAGGCCGGGCAGGATCGTCGAGACGCGAATGCCGTTGCCGGCGAGGTCGCGGGCGACCGGCAAGGCCATGGCCATGACGCCGCCTTTCGACGCCGCATAGGCGACCTGGCCGATCTGGCCGTCCTGCGCCGCGACCGAGGCGGTGGTGACGATGACGCCGCGCGTCCCGTCCGGCGTGACCGGCTCCAGGGCGGCCATGGCCAGCGCGCTCTTGGAGACGGCGCGGAACGTGCCGATGAGATTGACCTCGATCACCTTGCGGAACAACGCCATGTCATGGGCGATCAATTCGCCGGTGTCGCGCTTTTTCGAGACGGTGCGCTGGGCAATTCCGATGCCGGCGCAGCAGACGAGGACGCGTTCGACGCCGTGCTTGGCCCGCGTCGCGGCGAGGGCCTTGTCGACGCTGTCGTCGCTGGTCACGTCGGTCTCGCAGAACAGGCCGCCGATCTCGCCGGCGAGTTTTTCGCCGCGCTCGCGCTGCAAATCGAGGATGGCGACTTTCGCGCCGAGCCCGGCGAGCCGGCGCGCCGTCGCTTCGCCGAGGCCGGAAGCGCCGCCGGTGACGATCGCGGCGAGGGAGGAATCGATCTTCACGGTCGGCGTCTCCTCGAAAAATGTGACTGAGGCGCGCCTCGCTTTGCGCGCCGCTTTCGTGGCAATATCGCGCCGGACGGCGCGCTTGCAAAGAGGCGCTGGCCCGCCCAACTGAGCGTTAGGACCGACGGATATTTTGGCTCGCGGCGACGCGGCGAGGCTTTTCGATGAACCGGATGGATCGATATTTTGGCGCCGCCGAGGCGCAGGTCGAATATCTCGACGGCGACTTCCGCGTCCGCCGGCCGGGCGCTTACGTGCGCTGTGCGGTCACCGGCGAGCCGATCCCGCTGGACGAATTACGCTATTGGAGCGTCGACCGGCAGGAGCCCTACGCCAATCCGGAAGCGGTTCTGATGCGGCTGCGAGTCCGGCGATGAATTTGCATCGGTCGGTGAGAGAATCGTTGCATTGCTGGGCCAGATAGTTTATATATGAACTATTGGCCGCGACCGTCATTGCGAGGAGCGAAGCGACGAAGCAAT
>DATGLU010000203.1:0-3698 GCA_035294045.1 Roseiarcus sp.
TCGGCCTTGTCGGCGTAATAGGCGTCGGTATGGACGGGCGACAGCGCGAACATGATCGAGCCGGCGACCTCCGCGCCGAACTCCTTGGCGACTTTGGCGAGCCGATGCATCTTGTCGATGTTGAAGAGCACGTCATAGATCCAGAAGCTGCGGCAGCCGTGGCGGTTGAGCTGGCGCATCCAGGCGTCCATCAGCGAATCCGGCGTGACGCCGAACGTCACCGAGGCGTTCGAGCGCATGCCGCCACGAATGCGCGTGCGCGGCATCGCTCCGACCAGCAGGTCGAGCCCTTCCCAGGGGTTTTCGCGGCAGGTCCGGATCATCACTTCGAACAGGGACGAGCCGGCGAGGTCGATGACGCGGAAGCCGCAGCGGTCGATCAGCGGCGCGACGGGAAGCGCCATGCCGGCTTGCATGCGCATGCCCCAGAGGCTTTGCTGGCCGTCGCGCATCGTCTCATCCAGCAACTCGATATGAGCCATGGTCTATCCCTCTTGCTGGCCGTGATGCGGCAGGAAAACGTTTTCGAGCCAGCGTGTGTCGAGCCGGTCGCCGAGGAAGTCGGCATGGCCGGCGATCGCGCGCAGCAGGGCGATGTTGGTGGCGACGCCCTCGACCTCGAACGCGTCCAGCGCATCGCGCAGCCGCGCCATGGCGCGCGGACGATCCGGCGCGTGAACGATCAGCTTGGCGATCATGCTGTCGTAATAGGGCGGGACCACGGAGCCTTCCTCGATCGCGGTGTCGACCCGAACGCCCTCGCCATGCGGCGGGCGCCAGCGGACGACGCGGCCCGGCGACGGCAGAAAGCCGCGTTGCGGATTTTCGGCGAGAATGCGCGCCTCGATCGCATGGCCGTGCTGGACGATGTCGCTCTGCGCGATAAGCGGCGGCGCGCCGCCGGCGATTTCGAGCTGCAGGCGGATGAGATCGACGCCGCAGATCATCTCCGAGACCGGATGCTCGACCTGGATGCGCGCATTGACCTCCATGAAATAGAAATCGTCGCGCTCGACATCGTAGAGGAACTCGACCGTGCCGGCGTTGCGATAGCCGATCGAGGCGAGCAGCGTCGTCGCCGCTTCATGCAGGCGGCGCCGCGTCGCGGGCGGCAGCGCGGCGGCGGGCGCCTCCTCGATCATCTTTTGGTAGCGCCGCTGCATCGAGCAGTCGCGCTCGCCGAAATGCAGGACGCGGCCGTCGCCGAGGCCCATGACCTGGACCTCGACATGCCGGGCGCGCTCGACATACCGCTCGAGAAAGAGCGTGCCGTCGCCGAACGCTTCCTTCGCCTCGGCCGAGGCGCGGACAAAGCCCTCGCGAAGCGACGCCGCGTCGCGGGCGATGACCATGCCGCGGCCGCCGCCGCCGGCCGACGCCTTGATGAGGGCGGGGAAGCCGATCCTGTTCGCCGCGGCGACCGCCTCCTCGACGGTCGCCAGCGGTCCGCTGCCGGGCGTGGTCGCAACGCCGGCTGCGGCCGCGAGGCGGCGCGCCGCCAGCTTGTCGCCGACCGCTTCGATCGCGTCCGAAGACGGACCGACAAACGCGATTCCGTGCTCCTCGCAAAGGCGCGCCAGCACGGCGCGCTCGGAGAGGAAGCCGTAGCCTGGATGAAGCGCGTCGCAGCCGGCGGCTTTGGCCGCGTGCACGACGAGATTGGCGTTGAGGTACGAGGCGCGCGCCGGCGCCGGGCCGAGCGTGACGACGCGGCCGGCCTCGCGCGCGGCGAGGCTGTCGCGGTCGGCGGCGGAGGCGGCGAGGACAGTGTCGAGGCCGAGGCTTTTCGCGGCGCGCACGATGCGCAAGGCGATCTCGCCACGATTGGCGATGAGCACCCGGCGCAGCCGCATCAGGCGCGCGCTTCGATGAGGAACAAAGCCTGGTCGAACTCGACCAGCTCCGCATCCTCGACCAGCACCTGCCGCACCACGCCGGAAACGCCGGCAGTCACCGAGGTGAACAGCTTCATCACTTCGATCAGGCAGAGCTCGGTCGTCGGCTCGACGCGCTGGCCGACCTTGACATAGGGCGGCTCGCCCGGCTTCGGCGAGCGGTAGAACGTGCCGAGATTGGGCGCGCGAACGGCGACCCAGCCGTCGGGGATCGCGCCCGTCCGCAAGGCGCCGCCATTCGCCGCCGGCGCGCGCGGCTCTGCGGCGAGTGCGGGCGGCGGCGCAGGCGCGGCCGGCTCGCCGGCCTGGGTCTCGCTGGAAATGGCCAGCCGGGCGCCGGGCGTTTTCGAGACGAACAATTCCAGCCCGTCGACCTTGACCCGCATCTCGCTCCACGAGGACGCCTCGAAGGTCTCGAGCAGCGCCTCGATGTCCTGCGGCTTGATCTCGCTCACGTCCTCTCGACCTCCTCGGCGGCTGGCGCCGCTTCCGCCGCCGCGCGGATGGCGGCAAGCAAAGGCGGCAGAGCGGCGTCGGCTACGATGAATTGAAGGCCGGCTTGGATCGCCGCGCGCACGCCCTGATCGGACGCGACCGCGCCGCCGCGCGCGCCGCGCGCGCCTCGGAGCGCCGCCAGCACTGCGCCGATTTTTTCGGGATCGGCGGCGTCCTCGTTGGCCGAGAGATCGGCGGCCTCGTCCACTTCGGGCGAGGCCGGCGCGACGACGCGCAGCGGCGAGAGCTTGGCGGCCCAGACGGCGAGCGTCGCCAGCGCCTCGTCCTCGCTTTCCTTCGGCGTCTCCACGGCGAGCGCGCCGGCATAGATTTTCCCCGCGCGCCCATCGACCGTGACGAGCCTGCCGGCGAGCGGCTCAAGCGCGCCCCTGCCGCAGCCGACCACGCAAGCAAGGCCGAGCGCCCGTCCGACCACGGCGGCGTGCGACGTGCCGCCGCCCTGCTCGGTCGCGACCGCCCGCGCGGCGATCATGCCGTGCAAATCTTCGGGGCTGGTCGTCGGCCGCGCCAGAACCACCGCCTCGCCCGCCCGCGCCCGCCGCTCCGCCTCGTCGGAATCGCCGACGACGACGCCGATCCCGACGCCCGGCGAGGCCGCTTCGCCCGCGGCGAGCAGTTCGGCGTTGCGCAAGGCGGCTTCGCGGATTCGCGGGCTCAACAAGAGACGCGCCTGATCCGGCGTCAGGCGCCGCAGCGCCGCTCTCTCGTCGATCAACCCTTCACGCACAAGCGCGACGGCGATGCGGGCGGCCGCTTGCGGCGCGAGCTTCGCCGCGCGCGCCTGCAGGAAATAGAGGCGGCCGCGCTCGATCGTGAATTCAATGTCCTGCACGTCGCGACCGGCGCGTTCGAGCTTGCGCGCGGCTTCGAGGAGCTCGGCATGGACTTCCGGCATTTCCGCCGCCAGCGCGCTCAGCGGTTGCGGCGTGAACTTGCCGGAAACGACATCCTCGCCCTGCGCGCGCGGCAAATATTCGCCGTAAGGCTCCGGCGCGCCGGTGGACGGGTTGCGCGAGAACAAGACGCCGGTTCCCGAGCGCCGATCGAGATTGCCGAAGGCCATCGCCTGGACAGTAACCGCGGTGCCGAGACCGTCGGGAATATTGTTGTGCTGGCGGTAGCGGCGGGCGCGGCGCGAATTCCAGGATTCGAACACGGCGCGAAGCGCGCCGTGCAATTGCTCGCGCGGATCGGCCGGAACCTCCGCGCCGCAACTCGCCCGAATCGCATCGCGCCACGCCGCCGGCTCTTTCGCCGGATCGAAATCGGGCGCGCTCGCGCGCAGGA
>DATGLU010000204.1:0-3677 GCA_035294045.1 Roseiarcus sp.
GAAGGCGGCGTCAGCGAAAAAGACGCGCTGCGCGGCGGCCTCGACCCGCGCGATCCAACGCTCGCCATGGCGATCGATCTGGCCGGCGAGCTCGTCGGCTTCCCGCGTCATCTCTCGCAGCATACCGGCGGCTTCGTCATCACGCGCGACCGGCTCGACGAGGTCGTTCCGATTCTCAACGCGGCGATGGAGGAGCGCACCACGATCGAATGGGACAAGGACGATCTCGACGCTTTGCGGATTCTCAAAGTGGACGTGCTGGCGCTCGGCATGCTGACGGCCTTGCGCAAGGGCTTGGAGCTGATCGACAGGCATTATGAGCGGAAGCTGACGCTCGCGACCATCCCGTCCGAAGAGGCTTGCGTCTACGCCATGATCCAGCGCGCCGATACGATTGGCGTGTTCCAGATCGAGAGCCGGGCGCAGATGTCGATGCTGCCCCGGCTCAAGCCGAAAGAGTTTTACGACCTCGTCATCGAAGTCGCGATCGTGCGGCCAGGCCCGATTCAAGGCGATATGGTCCATCCTTACTTGCGGCGCCGGCAGGGAATCGACGAGGTCGTCTATCCGTCGAAAGAGCTCGAAGAGGTGCTCCATCGCACGCTCGGCATTCCGCTCTTCCAGGAGCAGGCGATGAAAATCGCCATCGTCGCCGGCGGATTCACGCCCGAGGAGGCCGATCAATTGCGCCGCGCCATGGCGACGTTCCGCCGCGTCGGCACGATCGGCAATTTCGAGAAGAAGATGATCGAGGGCATGGTCGCCAAAGGCTATGAGCGCGCATTCGCCGATCGCTGCTTCAAGCAGATCGAGGGTTTCGGCGATTATGGCTTCCCGGAGAGCCACGCGGCCAGCTTCGCGCTGCTGGTCTACGCCTCGGCCTGGATGAAATGCCGCTATCCGGACGCCTTCTGCGCTGCGCTGCTGAATTCCCAGCCGATGGGCTTCTACGCGCCGGCCCAGATCGTGCGCGACGCGCGCGAGCACGGCGTCGAGGTGCGCGAGGTCGATGTCAACCTGTCCGATTGGGATTGCACGCTGGAATCCCTTCTCCCCGCGGAGCGGGGAGAAGGTGGTCGTGCGCAGCACGGCCGGATGAGAGACTGCGCAGGACTCGAAAGTTTAGCGCCTTTCGAAAAGCCAATCGGCAAACTCGGCGCAGCCCCTCATCCGGCGGCTTCGCCGCCACCTTCTCCCCGCGAAGCGGGGAGAAGGGATTCCATCCATCCGCGCCACGCGGAGATGGCCGAGCATATTCTCACCGCCCACGCCGTGCGGCTCGGCTTCCGCCAGATCGTCGGCATGCGCGAAGAGGATATGAAGCTCCTCGTCGAGAAGCGCGGCGCCGGCTACGATTCCGTCCGCGATCTGTGGCTGCGCACCGGCCTCGGGCCGGCGGTGATCGAGAAACTGGCGGAAGCGGACGCGTTCCGCTCGCTCGGCCTCGACCGGCGGGCGGCTTTATGGGCGGCGCGCGGCCTCGATCGGGTCGGCGACCAGGATAATCTACCGCTTTTCATGATCACACGGCCGCGGCGCGAGCATGAGCCCGACGCGCTTCTGCCGCCCATGCCGATCGAGGCCCACATCGTCGAGGATTATCGGCGCCTGTCGCTGTCGTTGAAGGGCCATCCTGTCGCCTTCATGCGCAAAAGGCTCGAAACGCGGGGCATATTGCAATGCGCGCGCCTCGCCGGCGTCGCATCCGGCGCGCGCGTCGCGGTCTCCGGCCTTGTCCTGGTTCGCCAGCGGCCCGGCACCGCGTCCGGCGTCGTCTTCATGACGCTCGAAGACGAGACCGGCATCGCCAACGTCATCGTCTGGCCGAAAGTCTTCGAGAAGCTGCGCGCGATCGTGATCGGCGCGCGCTTCGTCTCGGTGACCGGCAAAATGCAGAGCGAGAGCGGCGTCATCCACGTCGTCGCCGAGCGGATGGAGGATTTGACGCCGATGCTCGGCCTGCTCTCCGAGCGCGGCGGCGAGATCAAGCCCGCCGCGCATGACGAATCGAAAACCTCGCGGCCCGATCCGCGCGAAAAACGGCCGGGCGACCGCGCCTGCCGTCCGCCCGCTCTGGCGCCGCCTCCCGCGCCGGCGAGCGAGCAGCGCGACTTGCTCGAGGCCTTGCCGCTCGGGCGGCGCTTTCATTAGCCCCCGTATAGCAAGCGGAGCAAATTTTCTGGCGCGATGACCCTTGTAGACGCGGTCGCTGACCGCGGCGGACGCGAAGCACGCCGTTTCACTTAGGGGCGCGGTCAGCGACCGCGCCTACATGCCCGCGTCTGGCGTCGTGTGGCGGATCTTCACCGGGCATACTTGGCCCGGATCGCGTCCATTTCCGCGTCCGTCGCGAAGTCGCCCCGTTCCTCGGCGGCGATCGATGCGTCCAGATCCGCCTCTTCCTCTGGCGTCAAGACGTAAACCGGTTGCTCCTGACCGGCGAGCCGCAACAAAATGCGCGCCATTTCGTCCTGCTGCTCGTCGGGCAGGCGGGCGACGTTCGCGACGGCTTCGTCAAGGAGGCGTGTCATAGCGCCAATATAGCATTGGGACCGCGTGACCTGCGAGTATGCGCAGCGCTGCCTGGCGTTAGATTTCCCTTTGGGGCGATTTGCTTTACGACGCGGTGCTCCAGCCGAGGGATATCAGGAATGACCGCCAAGCCTTTTGACGATATCCGCAACCTTTTGCGCGCCCTGCCGGGGCCGGACGAGAAGGCGCGGGCGGCGGCGCGCGCCCGCCAAGGCGAATTGACCAAGCCGGCCGGCTCGCTCGGCCGGCTGGAAGAGATCGCCGAGTGGCTCGCCGCCTGGCAAGGTACGGCGCGCCCGCATCTCGATCGTCCGCTGGTCGCCGTGTTCGCCGGCAATCACGGCGTCGTCGCCAAGGGCGTCTCGCCTTTTCCGCAATCCGTCACCGGCGCGATGGTCGCCAATTTCGCCCGCGGCGGCGCGGCGATCAATCAGATCTGCAAGACGTTCGATCTCGGCCTCAAAGTCTATGAGTTGGCGCTTGAAAAGCCGACCGGCGACATCACGGAGGAAGCCGCGCTGAGCGAGCGCGATTGCGCCGCCACCATGGCCTTCGGCATGGAGGCGCTCGCCTCGGGCGCCGATCTTCTCTGCCTCGGCGAGATGGGCATCGGCAATACGACCGTCGCCGCCGCGATCTATCATGCGCTATGGGGCGGCAAGGCGGAGGATTGGGTCGGCCGCGGCACCGGCGTCGACGACGAGGGCCTAAAGCGCAAGGCGAAAGCCGTCGGCGACGCGGTCGCGCTGCATCGCGCGCATTTGGCCGACCCGCTCGAAGCGCTGCGCCGCCTCGGCGGGCGCGAAGTGGCGGCGATGGCCGGCGCGATCATCGCCGCGCGCGTCCAGAAGGTCCCGGTCCTGCTCGACGGCTATGTCGTCTGCGCCGCCGCCGCCGTGTTGCACGCGGCCGATCCGTCGGCGCTCGATCATTGCATCGCCGGGCACGTCTCGGCCGAGGGCGCCCATCGCGAGGTTCTGCGCCGCCTCGGCAAGCCGCCGATCCTCGATCTCGGCATGCGCCTCGGCGAAGGTTCCGGCGCGGCGCTGGCGGTCGGCGTCGTCAAGGCCGCGCTCGCCTGTCACAACGGCATGGCGACTTTCGCCGAAGCCGGCGTTGCCGGGAAAGAGGAATAGGGGCGGGGC
>DATGLU010000205.1:0-4382 GCA_035294045.1 Roseiarcus sp.
GCGCTGGCCGAACGCGTCGTAAAGCGTGTTGTCGATCGTGCTGATCGACAGGCCTAGGCGCATCGCCGTCGCGCGGTCGATGTTGACGACCGCTTCGAGCCCTTTCTGCTCCTGGTCGGTGTTGACGTCGGTGAGGATGCCGAGCCGCTGCATCGCCTGGGTCAAGCGCTGCGTCCAGTGATAGAGCGTCTCGGTGTCGTCCCCAGTCAGGGTGAATTGATACATCGCGTTGCTTTGCCGCCCGCCGGTGCGCAGATCGGCCGCGGGCTGCAAATAAAGCCGCGCGCCCGGCACCTGGGCGAGCTTGGTCCGCAGCCGCGCCGCGACCTGATCGGCGGAGACGTTGCGCTCGGCAAGCGGCTTCAGCGAGGCGAAGACAAAGCCGTGATTGGTCTGCCTCCCGCCGGTGAAGCCGGAGACGTGATCGACCGCCGGGTCGGATTCGACGATGCTCTGCAATTCGATGAATTTCTGCTTCATCGCCTGGAACGAGATGCTTTGGTCGGCCTGGATCGAGCCGATCAGCAGCCCAGTATCCTGCTTCGGGAACAGGCCGTAAGGGATATGCGCAAAAAGGTAGACGTTGAGCGCGACCGTCGCGCAGAGGGTCAGGAAGACCAGGAAGGAATGGCGTAAGGCGACGGCGAGCGTGCGGCGATAGAAATTGAGCATCGCCTCGAAGACGCGCTCGCTCGCGCGATAGAGCCGGCCCTGGGAATGATCGGCCGGATTGGGCAGGAAGCGCGAGCACAGCATCGGCGTCGTGGTCAAGGCGATGACCAGCGAAATCGTCACCGCCATGGTCAAAGTGAGCGCGAACTCCCTGAACAGGCGGCCGACCAGGCCGGCCATCAGCAGGATCGGCAGAAACACCGCGACCAGCGACAGGCTGATCGAAATGACGGTGAAGCCGACCTCGCGCGCGCCGATCAGCGCCGCCCGCATCCGCGTCGCGCCGTTCTCCATATGGCGGGCGATGTTCTCGAGCACGACGACCGCGTCGTCGACGACGAAGCCGGTCGAGATGGTCAGCGCCATCAGCGACAGATTGTCGAGGCTGAAGCCGAGCAGATACATCGCGCCGAACGTGCCGATGATCGAGACCGGCACGGCGACGCTCGGGATCGCCGTCGCCCGCCAATTGCGCAGGAAGGCGAAGACGACCAGCGTCACCAGGATGACCGCGATGACCAGCGTGCTCTCGGTATCGTGCAGCGAGGCGCGGATGGTCCGCGACCGGTCCATGGCGATGGCGATCGAGACGTCGCCCGGCAAGGCGGCGGTCAGATAGGGAAGCTCGGCCTTGACCGCGTCCACCGTGTCGATGATGTTCGCGCCGGGCTGGCGGTAGAGAATGACGAGCACTGCCGGCTTGCCGTTGGCGAGGCCGGCATTGCGCAAATCCTCGACCGAATCGACGACCTCGCCGAGATCGCTGAGCCTCACCGCCGCATTGTTGCGATAAGCGATCACCAGATCGCGATATTGCGCGGCGACGCTGGCCTGATCGTTGGTGTAGATCTGGTAATGGTAATTGTCGTCCTCGATCGAGCCTTTCGGGCTGTTGGCGTTGGCCGAGGCGAGCGCGGCGCGAACATCCTCAAGCCCGATTCCGTAGTGGAACAGCGCGCCGGGATTGAGCTCGACGCGCACGCCAGGCAAAGCCGCGCCGCTGAGATCGACCTCGCCGATGCCGGAAAGCTGCGACAGCCGCTGCTGCATGACGTTCGACGCTTCGTCGTAGAGCTGGCCTTGCGGGCGGGTCGACGAGGTCAGAGCGAGAATGAGGATCGGCGCGTCGGCGGGATTGACTTTTCGATAGATCGGATTGGAGCGCAGGCTGGTCGGCAGGTCGGCGCGCGCCGCGTTGATCGCCGCCTGCACGTCGCGCGCCGCGCCGTTAATGTCGCGGTCGAGTCCGAATTGCAGCGTGATCCGCGTATTGCCGACGCTGCTCGACGAGGTCATCTCGCTGACGTCGGCGATCTGGCCGAGATGGCGCTCGAGCGGCGCGGCGACGCTGGAGGCCATCGTGTCGGGACTGGCGCCCGGCATTCGCGCCTGGACCGAGATGGTCGGGAAATCGATCTGCGGCAGCGGCGAGACCGGCAGCTTGGTGAAGGCGAAGGCGCCCGAAAGGGCAATGCCGATGGTCAGCAGCGCCGTCGCCACCGGCCGCTTGATGAAGGGCGCCGAGGCGTTCACGCCCGGTCCGCCGCCGCTTGGGGCGCCGACGAGGCGCCAAGCCGCGCCGCGATGCGCTCGAACATCAGGTAGATGACCGGCGTCGTGAACAGCGTCAGGACCTGGCTTACCGCCAGCCCGCCGACAATGGCGAGGCCGAGCGGATGGCGAAGCTCGGAGCCGACGCCCGTGCCGAGCATCAGCGGCAGGCCGCCGAACATCGCCGCCATCGTCGTCATCAGGATCGGCCGCAACCGCAGCAGGCAGGCCTGGTAGATCGCCTCGCGCGGGCTCTTGCCTTCCTCGCGCTGCGCGTCGAGCGCGAAGTCGATCATCATGATCGCGTTCTTTTTGACGATGCCGATCAGCAGCACGATGCCAATAATGCCGATAATGTCGAGACCGGCGCCCGCCGCCATCAAGGCGAGCAGCGCGCCGATGCCGGCGGAGGGCAAGGTCGAGAGAATCGTGATCGGATGGATGAAGCTCTCGTAGAGGACGCCGAGCACGATATACATCGTCGCGACCGCCGCGAGCAGCAGGAAGACCTCGTTGGACAGGGCGGATTGGAAAGCCTGCGCCGCGCCTTGAAAGTTCGTCCGGAAGCTCGGCGGCAGCGCGATGTCCTTCTCGGCCGCGGCGATGGCGTCGACCGCCGCGCCGAGCGAGGCGCCCGGCGCGAGGTTGAACGAAACGGTCGTCGCCGGGAATTGCCCGATATGAGAAATCTGCAGCGGGCCGCTTTGCACCTGGACCGTGGTGATCGCGTCGAGCGGCACCTGGCCTGTCGTCGTCGCCGAGGACGGCAGGTAGAGCGCGCCGAAGGATTTGATCGAGCGCTGCAGCGACGCGGGCGCGGTCAGGATCACGCGATACTGGTTCGACTGGGTGAAAATCGTCGAGACGATGCGCTGGCCGAACGCGTCATAGAGCGCGCTGTCGACTGTCGCCGGCGTAATGCCGAAACGCGCCGCCGTGGCGCGGTCGATCGTCATATAGGCGGTGAGACCGCTTTGCTGCAGATCGCTGGCGACGTCGGTGATTTCCGGAACCTGGCGCAAGCGGGCCAGAAGCTTCGGCGTCCAATCGCGCAAATCGGCGAGGTTGGCGCTTTCCAGGGTGAATTGGTACTGCGTCGCGCTGACCGCGGTGTCGATCGTCAAATCCTGCACCGGCTGCATGTAGAGGGTGATGCCGGGGATCGGCGCGGTCTCCTGCTCCAGGCGGCGGATGATCTGGCTGGCCGACAGCGTGCGCTCGTCATGCGGCTTGAGATTGATGAGGAAGCGCCCGGTATTGAGCGTCACGTTGGAGCCGTCGACGCCGATGAAAGACGACAGGCTGACGACGTCGGGATCTTTCAAGATCGCCTCGCCGACAGCCTGCTGGCGTTGCGCCATGGCTTCGAACGAGGTCGATTGCGCGGCTTGCGTGATGCCTTGGATGAGGCCGGTATCTTGGATCGGAAAGAAGCCCTTCGGCACGACCGCGTAGAGATAGGCGGTGAGGACGAAGGTCGCCAAGGCGACGATCAGGGTCGGAACCTGGTGATCGAGCACGACATTGAGGCTGCGCGCATAGAGGCCGAGCAGCGCCCGGAAGAGGCGCCCGCCGGCGACCTGCTCCTCGACCGGCCGCTCGCCGGGCGGCCTCGCCTCGTGCGTCTCCTCGTCCCGCGCCGGCTTCAGCAGCTTGGCGCAGAGCATCGGCACCAGGGTCAGCGACACCACCGCCGAAATGACGATCGTCACCGCCAAGGTGATCGCGAATTCGTGGAACAGGCGGCCGACGACCTCGCCCATGAACAGAAGCGGGATCAGCACCGCGATCAGCGACACGGTCAGCGAGATGATGGTGAAGCCGATCTGCTGCGAGCCTTTCAGCGCCGCCTGGAACGGCGAATCGCCCATCTCGATGAAGCGTGATATGTTCTCGATCATCACGATGGCGTCGTCGACGACGAAGCCGGTGGCGATGGTCAGGGCCATCAGCGACAGATTGTCGAGGCTGAAGCCGAGCTGGTACATCGCCGCCAGCGTGCCGACCAGCGACAGCGGCACGGAAAGACTCGGAATGATCGTCGCAGGGACGTTGCGCAGGAACAGAAAGATCACCAGCACGACGAGGCCGACGGCGAGCGCCAATTCGAACTCGACGTCCTGGACCGACGCCCTGATCGTCACGGTTCGATCGGTCAG
>DATGLU010000206.1:0-8773 GCA_035294045.1 Roseiarcus sp.
GACGCGCAAATCCCGCCGGAATTCTACCGCGCGATCGCCGAACTCATCCATTTCATCCAACAGAAGAAGAGCAACTGGCCCATCGTCAGAGAGAGGAGGGCGCAATGACCGTCGAACATTTCAGAAATTTCTTGCGCGCGCAGGAGAAGGTCGTCGCCGACGGCATCGTCGACGTCGCGACAGAGCTCAGGCTCGCCGACGCCGCCGAGCTTATGGTGATGATCCGCAACAATCAGAACGCCAACATCGCCGACCTGGTCAATTCCTCGACCGAGCTGTTTTTCAAGCCTGGATCGCTGAAATACGCACTCTCCGCCGGCTGCAGCGTCGGCTGGGATTCGGCCCCGACCATCGCGCTCGATATGGAGTTCCGGAACGCCCCCGTCTGCGTGTTCTTCCGGCTGATGCTCGGGCGCTCCCGCGCCGGGGTCGAGGTCATGGACATCATTTTCGACGAAAAAGGCTTGGACCAGGCGGAAAAGACCCAGCGTCTGGCGGCGGCGATCGCCGCCGCCAGATTGCCGGTGAAACGGGCCAAGGCGGGCTAGCGCTTCGATCGGCAAATCGGCTGCAGTCTCGGCGAAATTCGAAGATTTCCGCCTTCGCACCCCGTCCGCAAACGGCTAGAATGGAGCGGACCAGAGGCGTCGCATAGATTTGCGAGGTCGAGTCGTCCCGGCGTCCGCGGAGTCGCGTTCGTGACTAGGGAGGCCATGCATAAGTTTCGGCGCGCGGTCGCCGCCGCGATGCTGCTGGTCATGCCGGCGCTATCGTCGGCCGGCATAGCGGCGGAAGCCGGAAGCCCCGGCTCGCTGATCAGCGCGGAGGCGATGCCAGGCGCTCCGAGCGGCGGCAAGGCCTACCGTATTGTCTATTGGTCGACCGGCCTCGCCAACGAGCCCGTCAAGGTTTCGGGCGTGGTGATCGCGCCGCGCGGCGCGCCGCCGCCCGAGGGCCGCCCCGTCGTCGCCTGGGCGCATCCGACGACGGGCGTCGTGAGCCGCTGCGCTCCCTCCCTCGCGCGGGTGTTCTTCAGTTCCGTACCGGGGCTCGGGGCCATGCTTGAGCGGGGCTATGTCGTCGCGGCGACCGACTATCCCGGGCTCGGGACGCCGGGAATCCATCCCTACCTCGTCGGCGAAAGCGAAGCGCGCGCGGTCCTCGATTCGGTGCGGGCGGCAAGGCGGCTTGCCGACATCGGCGCCGGGAACAGGTTTGCCGTCTGGGGCCATTCACAAGGCGGGCAGGCGGCGCTCTTCACGGGTCTGGATGCGGCGCGTTACGCTCCGGAGCTTCGCCTCGTCGGGGTCGCGGCCGCCGCGCCGGCGACCGACCTCGGCGCGCTGATGACGGAGGACCTGGGTACGGGCGGCGGCGACAACATCACCGCGATGACGCTGTGGTCGTGGTCGCGCGTCTATGGGGCGCCGATGGCGCAAGTGATCACGCCTGAGGCCGAGCCCGTCATCGAGCGTCTGGCGAATCTCTGCATCGAGCGCTGGTTCGACGTCTTGATCCGCCGCGGCCCGACGCGACGCCTGGGGAAGAGCTTCCTGACCGTGAACAATTTGGCCGAACGCGAACCATGGCGCCGCCTGCTCGAGGAGAATTCGCCAGGCCCGCTTCCGGCCAATGTCCCCGTTTTCCTTGCCCAGGGCTCGGCAGACCGCCTCGTGCCGCCATCAGTCACCGAGGCCTATCGCAAGCGCCTCTGCCGAGGCGGGAGTCCGGTGGGGTTCATGCTCCTGCCGCGCGTCGGTCACGCCTTCGTCGCACGCGACGCCGCGGGAGCGGCGGTTGCTTGGATGGCGGGCCGTTTCGCCGGGGAGCCCCCGCCCACGAACTGCGGCGATCGGACCTGACGGGGGCTTCAGCGGCGTCCAGAGATGTCAGCCGCTCCGCAAATCAGCGCCGGCGGGTCGCGACGCCAGCCTCAGGCAAGACTCGCCGGATAGGTTGAGACAGTTGTTCCGCGAGGCGCAGTTTGTCTCAGATTTACCTTCTCCAGCTGGCGTCGCAGCAGGCGAAGTGGCTGACCGCGCGCCAGGCCCTGATCGCCGACAACATCGCCAACGCCAATACGCCGGGTTATCGCGCCAAGGACATTCAGCCTTTTTCCGAAATTCTCGATCAGACGCAGATCGGGATGGCGGCGACCAATCCCGCCCACATCGTGCCGGCGAGCGAGGAGCTCGCGGCGGCGGCGACTCCGTCCGAAAGCGAGAGCTGGGAGACGACCGTTTCCGGCAATTCGGTCAGCCTCGAACAGGAAATGATGAAGGAAGGCGACATCAACCGCAGCTTCACGCTGAACACGAACATCAAGCGCGTCTTCCACCAAATGCTGCTGTCCGCGTTGAAGTGATCGGTCATGGCCTCGCTCGATCCCCTCCAAGCGTCCTTGCGCATCGCCGGCTCCGGCCTTGAAGCGCAATCGGCGCGCTTGCGCGTCATTTCCGAGAATATCGCCAACGCCCAGTCGACCGGGACCACGGCCGGCGCCGATCCTTACGCGCGAAAAACCATCACGTTCGACAGCGTGATGGACCGCGCGCTCGGCCTTCCCATGGTTCACGTGAAGAGCGTCGGCGTCGATCCAACCCCGTTCAAGGTCGAGCTCGATCCCGGCAATCCGGCGGCGGACGCCAAGGGCTTCGTCAAAATGCCGAATGTCGATCTCCTCGTCGAGCTCGCCGACATGCGCGAAGCCAATCGATCCTACGAAGCCGATCTCCAGGTCGCGAAGCAATCGGCCGACCTGATGAATCAAACCGTCAATCTGTTGAGGGATGCATGATGATCGATGGCGTCGCCGCGTTGAGCGCGGCCAAATCCGCGTCGCAATCGTTCGGCGCCGGCGCGGCGACGAACGCCGCCGCGAATGCGGGCGGCGCCGATTTTGGCCAGGTGCTGAGCCAGGTCATCGGCGGCGCGATCGACACGGTGAAGACCGGCGAGGCGATGGCGATTCAAGGCCTCGAAGGCTCGGCGCCGGCGTTCAAAGTGGTCGAAGCCGTGATGGCCGCGCAGCGCACGCTGCAATCGGCCCTGGCGATCCGCGACAAAGCGGTTTCGGCCTATCAAGAAATCAGCCGCATGGCCATCTGAGGGGACCGACGGTCATGAGAGCGCTCGCCATCGCCGCCACCGGCATGAACGCCCAAGAGAAAAATATCGAAGTCATCGCCAACAACATCGCCAACATCAACACGACCGGATTCAAGCGGGCGCGGGCGGAGTTCACCGATCTCCTCTATCAGAACGAGCGGCTGATGGGCGTCGCCAGCCGCGGCCGCGACGCGACAATTCCCGAAGGCGCGCAGATCGGCCTCGGCGTGCGCACCGCGGCGATCCGGACGGTGCATCTGCAAGGCGCATTGACCAATACCGGCAACTCGCTCGACTGGGCGATCAATGGGCGCGGCTGGTTCCAGATCACGACGCCGAACGGCGATACGGTCTATACGCGCGACGGCGCTTTCAACACCAACGCCACCGGCCAATTGGTGACGACCGACGGCTATACGGTGATTCCGGCGATCAACATTCCGATCAATGCGACCAATGTCGTCGTCAGCCAGACCGGCGTCGTCTCCGCGACCATCCCCGGCCAGACGACGCCGCAGCAGCTCGGCCAACTCACCCTCGCCAATTTCGTCAACGAGGCGGGGTTGCTGCCGCTCGGCAACAATCTCTATCAGCAGACCGCCGCGTCGGGGCCGCCGACCGTCGGCGTGCCCGGCGACACCGCTTTCGGCACCATGCAGCAAGGCTATCTCGAAGCCTCCAACGTCGATCCGGTCACCGAGATCACCAATCTCATCGCGGCGCAGCGCGCTTACGAGATGAACTCAAAGGTGATCCAGGCCGCCGACCAAATGGCCGGCACGATCTCGAATCTGCGGGGCTAGGAGCGCTTCAGATGATTTTCCGCGTAAGGCGATCGGCGCTGCGCAACCTTGCCGCCGGCCTCGTCCTGGCGCTTTCCTCGCTTTGGGGCGCCGCCGCATTCGCGCAGGACGCGGGCGACGGCGCGACCGCGCCCGTGCCGCGCGTCGTGATCTATCCCGGCGACATCATCCGCGACGACATGCTGATGGACGCGCCGGCCGGCGACATTCAGGGCGCGACCGACGCGATGATCCGCATGCGCTCGCGCGTGGTCGGCAAGATGGCGCGGCGCACCCTGCTGCCGGGCCGGGCGATCCTGCCCATCGCGATCAACAATCCGCGGGCCGTGGTCAACGGGGCGGAAGTCAGGCTCGTTTATATCGACGGCGGCCTCACCATCGTGGCGTCGGCCTCGGCGCTGCAAGACGGCGCCGTCGGCGACACGATCAAAGTACGCAATGTCGACAGCGGCTTGACCGTGTCCGGAATCATACAGCCGGACGGGTCGGTCCGGGTGAGCGGCGGCTGATGCGGCGCCTCGCTTTCGCCCTCGTATTTTGCCTCATCGCCGCGCAGGCCATGGCCGCGGTGCGGATCAAGGATATTTCCTCGGTCCGGGGCGTACGCGACAACCAGTTGATCGGCTATGGGCTCGTCGTCGGCTTGCAAGGGACCGGCGACACCTTGAACAATTCGCCTTTCACTCAGCAAGCCATCCAGTCCATGCTCGACCGGATGGGGCTGAACGTGCGCGGCAATTCGTTGCGCAATCGCAATGTCGCCGCGGTGATCGTCACCGCCGACATGCCGCCCGCGGTGGCGATCGGCTCGCGGATCGACGTGACCGTCTCCTCGCTCGGCGACGCTTCGTCGCTGCTCGGCGGCACGCTGATGCTGACGACGCTAGCCGGCACCGATGGCCAGGTCTACGCCAGCGCGCAGGGCGCGGTGTCGGTGACCGGCTTCGGCGTCGCCGGACAATCCGAGACCCTGTCGCAAGGCGTGCCGACGGCGGGGCGGATCGCCAACGGCGCTCTCATCGAACGAGCCTTGCCGCCGATCACCGACGACGGCGTGCTGACATTGGAGCTGAAGAATCCTGATTACAACACGGTGGTCAGGATCGCCGATGCGATCAATGCGTTCACCAGCGAGCGCTTCGGCCGGCGGGTCGCGCGCGAGCAGGACTATCGCAGCGTCGCCATGCTGCGCCCGCCGCAAATCAGCGCCACCCGGTTCATCGCCGAGATCGGCGATTTGCTGATCGAGCCCGACACGGTGGCGCGAGTCGTGGTCGATTCGCGCAGCGGCACCGTGGTGATCGGCCAGGACGTGCAGATTTCGCCCGTCGCGGTCACGCATGGCACGCTCAGCGTCAGGGTGACTGAAACGCCGCAAGTTTCGCAGCCGGCTCCTTTCTCGAAGGGCAAGACCGTCGTCACCTCGCAGACCAAGATCGACGCAACCCAACAAGGCGGCCAGGTCGCGATCGTCGGCGGGGCCAGCCTGAGGACGCTGGTCGCCGGGCTCAACCGCATCGGGCTCAAGCCGGATGGAATCATCGCCATCCTGCAGGCCATCAAGACGGCCGGCGCGCTGCAGGCGGACCTCGTCGTCCAATAGAGCGTCAGCCCGGCGCAAGCTGTCCCGCCCATTGTAACGGCGCGTCTCTTCGGCCTTTTGCGCTGGCGTCGTTATGTCGAAACCAAAAGTGATCCTCACCGGGATATGCGCGGCAATGCTCGCGGCGGCCCTGCCGACGCGCGGCGCGTCTCAGGATTTGAAAAAGTCGGAGCCCGGGAAGGCCACGGAGGCAAGCGACAGCGTCGGCCGCTATTGCGCCAACATCGCGCCGGTCGCGATCGAAGCGCGCATCGCTTGGCAGATGAAACGGCTCAACGAGCTTGACGCGCAAATCAAGCGCCGGATCGCCGAGCTCGACGTCAAGGAGGCGGAAGCGCGCGATTGGGTGAGCAAGCGCGAGGACATGCTGAAAAAAGCCAGCGACGACATCGTCGCCATCTATTCGAAAATGCAGCCCGAAGCAGCGTCGGCGCAATTGATCGCGATGGACGATATCAGCGCGGCCGCGATCCTCAGCAAGCTCAACCCGCGCGCCGCCAGCGCGATTCTCAACGAGATGGACGCGGCGCGCGCCGCCAAGCTGACCGACCTGATATCGGGGGCGGCCAAGAGCGCGAGCGCCGCAGCCCCGGCGCCTGAGCCGCAGCCAGCCGACGCTCAACCCGCTCCTGCCGATGGAAGCAAATCTTGATGCGGCTCCAGCACGCGTTTTTCGTCGCAATCGGCTTGCTCGGCTCGGCTTTGGCGGGCTGCGCCGGCAACAGCGAATTCATGCGCGAACCCACCCTTTCGCCGGTCGGCAGCGGCCTCACCTCGCCGACCAGCAGCGTGGTCGAGAACGTGCCGCCGATGCCGCCGGCGCCGCGCAGCAATTCGCAATCGATGTTTACGGCGAGCGCCGCCGATCTCTACAGCGATCAGCGCATCACCAAAGTCGGCGACATCATCACCGTTGTGATTTCGATCAACGACAAGGCGACGTTCGGCAACACGACCGACCGCTCGCAAAGCGCCAAAGTCGGCTGGGAGACGGACTGGAACTACTCGAACGGCTCGTCCGCCTCCTCGACGCCGCCGACCCTGACCGCGGACGTCAACTCCACCTCCTCGACGCAAGGCCAAGGCAATATCGATCGCTCGGAGCAGATCCAGGTCTCGGTCGCCGCGGTCGTCACCGAGGTCCTGCCGAACGGCAATCTCGTCATCAGCGGATCGCAGGAAGTCCGCGTCAATTACGAACTGCGTCAACTGACAGTCGCCGGCATCGTTCGCCCTTGGGACATTTCGCGCAACAACACCATTTCCTACGACCGCATTGCCGAGGCGCGCGTCTCCTATGGCGGGCGCGGCCGTCTCATGGACGTGCAGCAGCCCAATTGGGGCCAGCAGGTCTGGGACCGGTTCAAGCCGTTCTGAAGTGAGGGGACGTCGACCGCATGGCCGCATCGACAACAGCGCGCGCTGAATCATCCGGGCCGTCGCTCGGCCAGTTCATCGTTGCGCTCGTCGTCGTCACCATCCTTGCTGGCGCGGTCGGCGCGCTCTTTGCCCCGCATCCCGCGGCGGGACCCGGCGCGCAGCCCTCGAAGGAGGCGCCGGCGGCCGAGGCGGCCGCCGAGCCGGCGGTTGCGGCGACCTCCAATCTTCTTGATCTGCCGCCGATCGTGACCAATCTCGGCTCGCCTCAGGAAATGTGGATCCGGCTGGAGACGTCGATGATTTTCGATCCCAGCCAGGTCAAGCATCCGGAGGCGCTCGCCGCCGAGATCGCCAATGACCTTCTCGCTTATCTGCGCACCGTGGCGGTGACCCAAATTCAAGGGCCGATCGGGTTGCAGAACCTCAGGCAAGATATCAACGAGCGCGCCGCGATCCGCTCCAATGGCGCGGTCAAGGAGCTCGTCATCAAAACGCTGGTCATTCAATGAAACGGTTTGTTCTCGTCGCCGCCGCTCTTTTGCTCATGACCGCGAGCGCCGCGGCGCAAACCGTCGATCTTGGCTCCTTGCTGCCGAATAACGGCGCTTCGGCGACGGCGCGCATCATTCAGATGGTCGTGATCCTGACCGTCCTTTCGGTCGCGCCCGGCCTTCTGATTATGGTGACGAGCTTCACCCGGTTCATCGTCGCGCTTTCGTTCCTGAGGACCGGGCTCGGCCTGCAAAGCACGCCGGCCAATCTGGTGCTGATCAGCCTGTCGCTGTTCATGACGTTCTTCGTCATGGCGCCGACTTTCGACCGCGCCTGGCAGAACGGCCTGAAGCCGCTGATGGACAATACGATCACCCAGCAGGAGGCCTATGTCGCGGTCACGCAGCCGTTTCGCGAATTCATGCTCGCCCAGGTCCGCGACAAGGACCTCAATCTGTTCGAGGATCTTTCCAAGGGCAATTTTCAGATCAAGGACCGCTCGACGATCGATCTGCGCCTGCTCGTGCCCGCCTTCATGATTTCAGAGCTCCGGCGCGGCTTTGAGATCGGCTTCCTGATCGTCCTGCCGTTCCTGGTCATCGATATGATCGTCGCGACGCTAACGATGGCGATGGGCATGATGATGCTGCCGCCGGCGATCATCTCGCTGCCGGTGAAAATTCTCTTTTTCGTTCTGATCGACGGCTGGAACATGCTGATCGGCAGCCTGGTGAGGTCGGTCTCGTGAGCCTGCTCTCCAATCTTGGCCCCGCCATGCCGCCGCGCCCGGGAATCGAAAGGGCCGCGCGTCCGACGGCGCGCGGCCCCGTTTTCGCGGAGGGTATTCGCTCAGCCGCCGAACAGCTTGAGGATGAGCTGGCTGTTCTGGTTGGCGATCGACAACGACTGGATGCCGAGTTGCTGCTGCGTCTGCAAGGCCTGCAAGCGCGTCGACGCTTCGTTCATGTCGGCGTCGACCAGGCCGCTGACGCCGTTGGTGTAGTTGGTCGACAGCGCCTGGTTGAAGTTCGAGGCGGCGTTCATGCGATCCTGCGTGGAGCCGATCGTCGAGGCGTAAGCCGTCACCGCGGTCAGCGCGGCCTGGACATTGGTCAGCGCCGTGGTGGCGGTCGCCGCCGAGGTCACGGTGATGTTGGTGAGATCCGTGCCGCTCTGCACCAGGCTGCCCGAGCCGGCATTGTAGAGCGCCGCCGACTGGAAGGTGATCGTATTGAACGTGCCGCCGGACGCGGTCGCGTTGAAGCCGGAGACGAAGGCGAGGGCCGTCGTGTCCTGGCTGCCGTCGAGCAGGTTGATGCCGTTGAACGAAGCGCCGTTAACCGCGTCGAGCAATTGTTTGCCGAGGGCGGAAACGGTGGTCTGGATC
>DATGLU010000207.1:0-3457 GCA_035294045.1 Roseiarcus sp.
TTCGGGTGACTGCGATCGGCCGGCGTGGCTTGTCAGCACCCAAGAGATTTTGCTGCCCGAAACGGCCGAACGGCCGGTTTCGGCAGCAAAATCTCTTGGGTGCAAAAAGGCCATCGACGCGGGGGCGAGTCAAGGCTCGCGAAGCGAAGCGAAGCGACCGGCGAAGCCGGCTCGGCCTTGACGCGTCCCCGCGTCGATGGCGGCGCGGCGCTTGGGATTGGCGTTGCCGTGCGGAGCGCCGCCCATGAACCCCGCAATCCGCCAGCGCTGGCTCACGATCATCGGCGTCGGCGAGGACGGACTCGCCGGGCTCTCTCCCGCCGCGGCCAGCTTGCTGAAGCAAGCGCGTTTCGTGATCGGCGGCGCGCGCCACCTCCAGATGCTGAAGCCTGCGATCGCCGCCGAGGCAATGGAATGGCCGTCGCCCTTCGAGCGCGGGATCGACGCGATCAAGGCGCGGCGCGGCGCGCCGACTTGCGTTCTCGCCTCCGGCGATCCCTATCTCTACGGCGTCGGCGCGACGCTCGCCGCCCATATTCCGCCGGACGAGACGATCTGCCTGCCGGCGCCCTCCTCGCTCAGTCTCGCCGCGGCGCGGCTCGGCTGGCCTCTGCAGGATTGCGAAATCGTCTCGCTGCATGGCCGGCCGTTGGAGCGGCTTATCCCCGCTCTGCGGCCCAGGGCGCGGCTCTTGGTCCTCTCGTGGGACGAAACGACGCCCGAGAAGGTTGCGCGCCTGCTCGCCGCGCGCGGCCTGGGCGACGCGCGCTTGGTTGTCATGGCGGCGCTCGGCGGCCCGCGCGACACGATCGCGGAATGCCGGGCGCGCGACTTCGCTTCGCAAATCTCCGATCCGCTCAATCTGGTCGCGATCGAGATCGGCGATACGGCCGCAAATCACATCCCTTTGACGCCGGGCTTGCCGGACGAATGGTACGAATCGGACGGGCAGATCACCAAGCGGGAAATCCGCGCGATTACGCTGTCGGCGCTCGCGCCATGGCCCGGCGCCTGCCTCTGGGACGTCGGCGCCGGCTCGGGCTCGATCGCCATCGAATGGATGCTGGCTCATCCCCGCAATCGCGCCGTGGCGATCGAGAAGCGCGCGGATCGCGCCCAGCGCATTTCGCGCAACGCTGCGGCTCTGGGCGCGCCCAACCTGGCGGTGCTCGCCGGCGATGCGCGCGATTTGATGCGCGACCTGCCGGCGCCGGACGCGATTTTCGTCGGCGGCGGCGGCGCGGCGACGATCGACGCCGCATGGAGCCATTTGCCGGCGGGCCGGCGGTTCGTCGTCAACGCCGTCACGATCGAGACGCAGTCCGCCTTGGCCGAGCGCCAGGCGCGCCATGGCGGCGACCTCGTCCAGATCGCCGTCGCCCATCCCGCGCCGCTCGGCTCGTACCATGCTTGGCGACCGGCGGCGCCGATCGTGCAATGGACGGCGGTCAAGCCATGATCGCGATCGGAATCGGTTGCCGCCGCGGCGCTTCGCAAGCGGCGATCGCGGCGATGATCGAGCAGACGCTGGCGCTAACGCGAACTCTAAATGAATCCGTGCGGCTCTTCAGCATCGAGGCCAAAAGCGGCGAGGCCGGGCTCGTCGACGCCGCGCAAGCGATGAACCTGCCGCTCGAATTTCTACCGGCGGCTTCTTTGCGCGAAGTCGAGGACAAGATTGCAAACCCGTCGCGACACGCGGCGGCGGCGTTCGGCGTCGCCTCGGTTTCGGAAGCGGCGGCTTTGGCCGGCGCCGGCCCAGGCGCGCGCCTCATTGCGCCGCGCATGGTCGGCAATGGCGTCGCCTGCGCCGTCGCGCAAGGGAGCGGCCGATGACAATCCATTTCATCGGCGCCGGGCCGGGCGCGCCGGATCTCATCACCTTGCGCGGCCGCGACCTCATCGCCCGCTCGCCCGTCTGCCTTTACGCCGGCTCGCTCGTGCCGAAGGAATTGCTCGGCTTCTGCCCGCCGGGCGCGCGGATCGTCGACACCGCGCCGCTGGCGCTGGAAGCGATCGTCGAGGAATTCCGCCGCGCCCATGCGGCGGGCGAGGACGTGGCGCGCCTCCATTCCGGCGATGTCAGCCTGTGGAGCGCGATGGGCGAGCAATTGCGGGAATTGGGCAAGCTCGGCATTCCCTATGACGTGACGCCCGGCGTGCCGAGCTTCGCCGCCGCGGCAGCGGCTTTGAAACGCGAGCTGACGCTGCCGGCGCTCGCCCAGTCGCTCGTCCTGACCCGCACCGGCGGGCGCGCCTCGCCGATGCCGGAGCGAGAGATGCTCGCCAATTTCGCCGCGACCGGCGCCACGCTCGCCATTCATCTCTCCATCCACGCGCTCGAACGCGTCGTCGCCGAGCTTGCGCCTTTCTATGGCGACGATTGTCCGGCGGCTGTCGTCTATCGCGCGAGCTGGCCGGACGAGCGCGTCATCGAAGCGTCCCTCGGCGCGATCGCCGCGCAGATCGGCGAAGCCGCGATCGAGCGCACCGCGCTCATCCTGGTCGGCCCGGCTCTGGCGGCGCGCGATTTTCGCGCCAGCGCGCTTTACGACGCCGACTACCAGCGGCGCTTTCGCGGCGGTCGTCAATGAAGCGGCCGGATTCCAGTCGTCGCGAGAATGGCGCCGTCGCGGCCGACCACGACGATTTCGAGTTTCTCCGCGCCGCGCTCGGCCGCTTTGGCGGCTGTCCGCCACGCTGCCTCGGCGACGCCCGCCGAAAGCCCGAAGCCGGCCTCCTTGGCCAGCGCATGGGCCTCCATCGCCGTATTGGCGGCGCGGATGCGCGCCGCCAGCTCCTCGCCGAGCCCGGCGCTTGCGGCGAGCGCCGCCAGCCAGTCGAGATCGACCTCGCCGCGCCGCGAATGCAGATCGAGCAGGCCCTGGCCGAGCTTGGTCATCTTGGCGAAGCCGCCGGCGATCGTGACGGTCTCGACCGGATGCTTGCGCAGATATTTGAGGAAGCCGCCGACGAAATCGCCCATGTCGATCAGCGCCTCCTCGGCAAATCCGTGCAGGCGCCTGACCGCCTCCTCGGAGGTCGCGCCGGTCGCGCCGGCGAGATGGGTCAGGCCGCAAGCGCGCGCGACATCGACGCCGCGATGGATCGAATGAATCCAGGCCGAGCAGGAAAACGGCACGACGACGCCGGTCGTGCCAAGTACGGAAAGACCGCCCTTGATCCCGAGCCGCGGATTGAGCGTCTTCTCGGCGATTTTCTCGCCGCCGGGAATCGAGACTTCGACGATCGCGTCGGCGGCGACGCCATGGCGCTCGGCGATCCGGCTGAGCGCCTCGACGATCATCCGGCGCGGCGCCGGATTGATCGCCGGCTCGCCGGGCGCGATCGGCAGGCCGGGCTTGGTGACCGTGCCGACGCCCGGCCCGGCGCGGAACGCGATCCCGCCGCCCGGCGGGCCGCGCCGTACCGTGGCGATCACGGTGACGCCATGGGT
>DATGLU010000208.1:0-2084 GCA_035294045.1 Roseiarcus sp.
AGTTTAGGCTTCTGCGCCAGAGCTTTGGCGATGACGACTTTCTGCTGGTTGCCTCCAGAAAGCTCAATAACGCGCGCATTATTATCGATCGCTTTGATATTCAGCGCTCGTATCCATTGGTCGGCGAGCGCCTTGGCCTCGTTCATCCGCAGGACGAAACCTTTGGATTGAGGCGAGGCGAGCTCGCCCAAGTGGAGATTCTGGGCGACCGACATTGTTTCGAAGAAACCCTCGATCTTGCGGTCTTCCGTGACATAAACGACGCCGTCCATCACCGCGGCGTGCGGCGCGCGATAGCTTACCGACCGGCCGTTCAATCGCACTTCCCCGCCGTGGAAGAAATCGCGCTTGGCGACGCCTGAAATGATCTTCGCGGTTTCGGTGCGGCCGGAGCCGATCAGGCCGAAAATCCCGGTAACCTGTCCGGCGTAAATTGTAAAAGAGGTGTTGCGAACCAGCTTTCCCATCGACAAGTTCTGGACGCTGAGCACGCGCTTGTTCGGCCTGCGCGGGCCGCCGGTTCGGCGCCGGCCGTAAAGTTGTTCCGACAGGCTTCGGCCGACCATGGCGTGGATGATCCTATCCCGGTCAAAATTACGCGTTTCGTCGGTGATCACCTTCTCCCCATCGCGCAAAACCGTGACCCGGTCGGAATACTCCAGCGCCTCCTCGAGCGCGTGCGAGATGAAGATGATCGATACGCCGCGCTCCTTCAGCCGACGCATCAGGGAGAAGAAATGATGCTTCTCCTCGGGAGTCAGCGAAGCGGTGGGCTCGTCAAAAATGATGACGCGGGCGCTGTGGCGCACGGCCCGGGCGATCTCGACCATCTGCTTCTTCGCCGCGCCGAGCGTCGCCACTGTGGCCCATGGGTCGACGTTGAAATTCAGCGACTGAAGAAACTGCTGCGCGGAAATATAAAGTCCGCGCAGACGATTGAAGAATTTCTCGTCGCCGAGGTAAAGGTTCTGCGCGACCGTCATCGACGGAACCACGCTGTTTTCCTGAAACACCAAGTTGACGCCGCTGCGAAGCGCCTCGGCAGGCGACTGGAACAGCTTCGGCTCGCCGTCCACCAGCATTTCGCCGCTCGTAGGCGGAGTGACGCCTGCCATGATTTTGACCAAGGTCGACTTGCCGGCGCCGTTCTCGCCGAGAAGGGCGTGAATTTCGCCTCGATCGAGCGTGAGGCTGATGTTCTTCACGGCGGCGACGCCGCGGAATTCTTTACTGATGTTCCGCATTTCGATGAGCGGCGCCACGATACGCTCCTAGGTTTCGATTGGGATCGAAACGATCACGTCGCCGCCTTTGCTGGTCGCCAGCAGCCGCCCGTCGACCTCGACGCAACTGGTGACGCCGTGACGGCGGCCATCGGCGCGGCTGTGGAAGCTCGCCTTCGGCTCCTGCTCGCCGTCGAGGCGCACCGCCAATCCATACGATCGGCTCGGCGACCACGGCTTCAGCCGGCCAAGCTGCTTAAGCCCGCCGAGTTGCATGGGCTCGAGAAAGGAACGCATGGGCGTAAGCGAAGGGGCAATCCAATGCTCAGGCTCGATTTCGCGCATCATCTGACGACAATAGTCGCGCTCCCGAAGCGTAAACTCGATCAGCTGGCTGCGCGGCGCGAAAACGGCGAGCCAGGCGCCGACGCCATCCGCCGCCGGAGCAAGCCGGGCCGGGTAACCCGCAATGTCGGCGCGCGCGGTTTGCAACGGCGCGCCGATCTCTATCCGAACCAAACGGTTGCGCCAGCTTTCAGAAACAATGATGCTTTTGCCGCCTCGGGTGAGCAGCAGGCCATAGGGATAGGCCAGCTGGTCGGCGAGGCAGGTCGTCTCGCCCGTCGCGAGGTTGAGCCGCCAGACCGATCCGCTGGCGTTGCGCTGCATCAGGTCGTTTTTCCACCTCTCCGGCGCATTCTGCTGCGAGCCTAGCGCAATCAAAAGAGTATCCGCGTCGGCGAACAACAAGGCGGTCGGGCAGACGATCGGACGGTCGGCGATCCGCGTCAGGACTTTGCCGTCGGAACGATCGCCGCGCAGGACGATCCTCCCGTCATTCGTGCCGATGGCGACGCGCCC
>DATGLU010000209.1:0-2678 GCA_035294045.1 Roseiarcus sp.
GACGTGAGCATGGCGGCGAAGCGCCGGACAGCGACCATCTCGATCATCGGCGACCGCTTCATGCTGCCGTCCATGTTCGAGAAGGCGATTCGCGAAAAATGCGATGGCGAACTCGACATTCGCAGCCACGAAATGCCTTGGCCGGACGAGCCGATGCAGCATGGCTACGCCGTGCCAGGAATGGACGGACTCAAAGAATATCAAGGAACGGCGGACGAGATCGTCGGCTATGCCGACGGCGCGGATATCGTCGTCACCCATTTGGCGCCCTTTTCGGCCGGCATCCTCGACCGGCTGCCGACGCTCAAATTGATCGCCGTGTCGCGTGGCGGGCCGGTCAATATCGACATGAACGCGGCGCGCGAGCGCCGCGTGCTGGTCGTCAACACGCCGGGCCGCAATGCCTCGGCCGTCGCCGAATTCACGATCGGGGCGATCCTCGCCGAAACCCGGCTGATCACACGCGGCCATGACAGCCTTCGGCGCGGCGAATGGCGCGGCGATCTCTACCGGGCCGATCTGACGGGCGAAGAGCTTTCCGAAATGACGGTCGGCGTGATCGGCTATGGGCATGTCGGGACGAAAGTGGTCCGACTGCTGAAAGCCTTTGGCTGCCGAGTCTTGGTGTGCGATCCGTACGTCCAGCTCTCGGCCGACGATCTTAGGGACGGAGTCGAGCAGGTCTCCCTCGACAGGCTGCTGCGCGACAGCGATGTCGTGACCCTGCACGCCCGCGTGACCGCTGAGACGCGCGGCTTTATTGGCCCGGCGCAATTCGCGGCGATGAAGCGGGGGGCCTATTTCATCAATACGGCGCGCGGGCCGCTCGTCGATTACGCCGCTTTGACCGAGGCGTTGAAGAGCCGCCATTTGCGCGGCGCGGCGCTTGAGACATTCGCCATTGAGCCGACGCCGCCTGATCTCGAATTGCTGCGGCTCGAAAACGTCACCTTGACGCCGCATATTGCGGGCGCGTCGGTCAAGACCGTTAAATACGCCGCCGCCGCCGCGGCCGAGGAGGTGCGCCGCTACCTTGCCGGCGAAGGTCCGCTCAATCCCTGCTGAGGACAGATTCAGGCGAAGAAAGTTTGAGATGCAGGACCTCGGACAGTTCGATCTGATCGTCGTCGGCGGCGGCGTGAACGGCGTCGGCGTCGCGCGCGACGCGGTCGGTCGAGGCCTCACGGTCCTGCTCTGCGAAAAGGACGATCTCGCCGAAGGCACGTCCTCCCGCTCCGGCAAGCTTGTCCATGGCGGCCTGCGCTATCTCGAATATTACGAATTCCGGCTGGTGCGGGAAGCGCTGATCGAGCGTGAAGTGCTGCTCAAGGCCGCGCCGCATATCGTCTGGCCGATGCGCTTTGTCCTGCCGCATAGTCCCGAGCAGCGCCCGGCCTGGATGATCCGCTTCGGCCTTTTTCTCTACGATCATCTCGGCGGCCGCAAGACATTGCCGCCGACGCGAAATCTCGATCTGACGAGCGCGCCGGAAGGCCGGCCGCTGAAACGGTCTTTCAAGCGCGCGTTCGAATATTCCGATTGCTGGGTGGACGATTCCAGGCTGGTCGTGCTCAACGCTCTCGATATTCGCCAGCGCGGCGGAACGGTGCTCACCCGAACGCCGATGGTCTCAGCGCGGCGCGAACGCGACCACTGGGCGATCGAGCTGCGGGACGCGCGCCGCAACCGGCCTTTGGCGGCGCGCGGCAAAATCCTGGTCAACGCCGCCGGACCATGGGTCGAAGACGTGTTGCGCCGCGCCGGCCGCAATGGCGAGAGCCGCGTCCGCCTTGTCAAAGGCAGCCATATCGTCACGCGGAAATTCTGGGACGGCGAACAGGCGTACCTTCTGCAGCACGACGATAAACGCGTCATCTTCGTCAATCCTTACGAGGGCGATTTCGCCTTGATCGGGACGACGGACATCCCCTTCGACGATCCGGCCGAGGATGCGGAAATCACGGCCGAGGAGATCGACTACCTTCTGGCGATCGTGGCGCGCTATTTCGAGAACGCGCCGACCGCAGGGGACGTGCGCCACGCTTTTTCCGGCGTTCGCCCGCTCTATGACGACAAGGCCGCCAATCCGAGCGCGGTCACGCGAGATTATGTCTTCGACATCGACGCCCCGGGCGATTCCGCGCCGATCCTGTCGATTTTCGGCGGCAAGATCACCACTTACCGGAAGCTTGCCGAGCATGCCTTGGAGAAGCTCGCGCCGTTCCTGCCGCAAATGGGGGCGAACTGGACCGACAAGGCGCCGCTTCCGGGCGGCGACATTCCCGGCGCCGATTTTCAACGCTTCCTCGACGATCTGCGCCGCCGGCGTCCATGGCTGCCCGATGACCTGTCTTTGGGCTATGCCCGACGTTATGGTCTTCGCGCTGAGCAGCTTCTCGACGGCGCGCAATCGCTGAACGATCTTGGCCGTCATTTCGGCGCAACCTTCTACGAACGCGAGGCGCGCTTCCTGGTCGAGACTGAATGGGCGATGATGGCCGACGATATTCTTGAGCGGCGAACGAAGCATGGCCTTCATTTGACGGCGCGGCAGCGCGAGGATTTCGGGGCTTGGCTCAAATCCGTTTCGATGGCTCTGACGCCATGAACTCCGCCATCGGCAAGGATGCGGAATATCGCGCCCTGTTGCGGCTCTCGGCCGCGCTTGGGGCCAATCC
>DATGLU010000210.1:0-6725 GCA_035294045.1 Roseiarcus sp.
GGAGGGGGCCGCCGGCGGCTGCGATTATCCTGATAGGCCGTGGCCCCCCTCCACCATGCTTCGCATGGTCCCCCTCCCCCGTCTTCGACGGGGGAGGAAATTACCCCTTCAGCATCGTCAGCCGCGCCAATTGCCCGAGCAGCGCGCGCCGGTCGCTTTCGTCGCCGATCGCAGCGGCGATGCGCGCCTCATGGGCGATCCGCACCTTGTGCAATTCGGCGAGCTCGCTTTGGCCGGTCTTGGTCAGGAACAAGGCGTTGGCGCGGCGGTCGCCGGCGACCGCTTTGCGCACCACGAGCTTGCGACGCTCGAACTCGTCGATCAGCTTGACGAAATTGGAGCGCTTGATGCCGAGCGACTGGGCGATCGCCGCCTGCGACGAACCGGGATTGCCCTCGATCGCGGTGAGCACGCCATATTGCGTCGGCCGGATGTCGTAAGGCGCGAAGGAGCGGATGAAATCGTCGAACACCGCGATCTGGGCGCGGCGCAATTGATAGCCGATCAGGTCGGTCAGCTTGGTAAGGTCGATCTCCTGGCCGCCGGCGGCGCGCGGCGCCGCCTCGTCCTCGGTGAGCGTCTCGTCGGTCAATCCTCAGCGCTCCGGCCGCCTCAACGCCGTCCGTCAAGGCCGAATAGTTATGCTGTATCGCAATTCGAATGCGACGCAAAGCCGCCCTGGCGGACCAAGCCGCCAGGTCTTATTTCGGTTCGGATTTCGCGCGATACTGCGCCTCAGCCTTTTCGGAGCTTTCACAGTGAGTTCGCCTGCGCCGTCGTCTCCGCCTGCGCTGCCCGGCGGCCGTCGGGCCTTCATCGTGATCGTCTCCGCCGCGCTCGTCCTGCTCGCGAGCCTCGCCTATGTGCTGACCAGCGGGCGCGTCGGCGCGCCGGCCGCCTCGCTGATCGGCGGCCCGTTCAAGCTTGTCGCCGGCGACGGCCGCACGATCACCGACGCCGACATGAAGGGCGAGCCGTTCCTGGTCTTTTTCGGCTACACGCATTGCCCGGACGTCTGCCCGGCGACGCTGGCCGAGATTTCCGACGTTCTGTCGAAAATGCCGGGCAAGCCGGTCAAGGCCTTGTTCATCACCATCGATCCCGAGCGCGACAGCGCCGCGGTGATGAAGGATTACGTCTCCAATTTCGATCCCCGGATCATTGGCTTGACGGGCGACCGCGCGGCGATCGACCAGGTCGAAAAAGCCTACCGCGTCTACGCCCGCAAAGCGCCGCAGGCGGGCGGCGACTACACGATGGATCACAGCGCGATCGTCTATCTGATGGATTCGCAGGGCCGCTTCGTCGAGGCGTTCAACCTCGACCGCAAGCCGGAGGACTCGGCGAAGGAGCTGGAGAAGTATTTGTAGCCGCGCTCGGTGAGCGCGGCCGACGCGGTCGTCGACCGCGTCTACAAAAGCGCCGTACTCCGCCGCCTACCGCCGTCCGAACAGGCGCTCGATATCGGCGAGCTTCAGCTCGACATAGGTCGGCCGGCCGTGATTGCACTGGCCGGCGCCCGGCGTGCGCTCCATTTCGCGCAGCAGCGCGTTCATCTCCTCCGGCTTGAGGCGGCGTCCGGCCCGCACAGAATGATGGCAGGCGATGGTCGCGAGCCGGTGGTCGAGTCGGCGCTCCAGCGACAGCGCGCTGTCCTCGGCGGCGAGCTCGTCGGCGAGGTCCTTGATCAGCGCGCCGATATCCGCGCCGTCGATCAGCGCCGGGACTTCGCGCACCAGGACCGCGCCGGGGCCGAAGCTTTCGACGATCAGGCCGAGCTCGCGCAACGACTCGGCGCGCTCGGCGACGAGCGCGGCCGCGTCGGGATCGAGATCGACGACGGCGGGGACGAGCAAAATTTGACGCGCAACGCCGCTCTCGGCGCGCTGGCGCTTCAAGCGCTCATAGACGATGCGCTCATGCGCGGCGTGCTGGTCGACGATGACGACGCCGTCCGCCGTCTGGGCGATGACGTAGGAATCATGCACCTGCGCGCGCGCCGCGCCGAGCGGCGCGGCGAGATCGGCGGCGGCGTCGACCGGCGCCGGTTTCATTGCGGCGGCCGGCGCGAAGCCGGCGAAGGCTTGCTGAGCGCCTTCAGCGAAGCCCGGCGGCGCGGCGGGCGACGCGCGCCAGTCCCATCCGCCATTGGCCGGAGGCGGCGAAAAGGAAAAGCCGTTCGGCGCGCGTAGCGCGGCGATGGCGCCGTCGCCGCCTGTCGTCGCGGCGCGGTGCAGCGCGGCTTGCAGCGCCGCTTTCAGCGCGCCGACGATCAGGCCGCGGACGAGGCCGGGATCGCGGAAGCGCACCTCCGCCTTGGCCGGATGGACATTGACGTCGACCTCGCGCGGATCGCATTCGACGAACAAGGCGACCGCCGGGTGGCGCTCGCGCGGCAGGTAGTCGGCATAGGCCGCGCGCAGCGCGCCGGCGAGCAGCTTGTCGCGCACGGCGCGGCCATTGACGAAGAAATATTGCTGAAGCGCGTTGGCGCGATGGGTGGTCGGCAGGCCGGCGAAGCCGGAAAGCCTGACGCCCTCGCGCTCGGCGGCGATGGCGAGCGCATTGTCGGAGAATTCAGCGCCGAGCGCCTGGCGCGTCCGCGCCGCCCGGCCTTCCTCCCCCGGCGCGCAGGCCGGCCAATCGAAGCCCTGGCTGGCCTCGCTGGCGAAGGAGAAGCGCGCGGTCGGGTTGGCGAGGGCGAGGCGGCGCACCACGTCGCCGGCCGCCTGCGATTCGGCGCGCTCGCTCTTCAGGAATTTCAGCCGCGCCGGCGTCGCGGCGAAAAGATCGCGCGCCTCGATCCGCGTTCCTTGCGGCTGCGCGCAAGGCTGGACCTCGCCTTTGACGCCGTCCTCGACGCGGATCAGGAAGGCTTCGGCCGCGCCGGCGGCGCGGCTGCGGATTTCGAGCCGCGAAACCGAGGCGATCGACGGCAAAGCCTCGCCGCGAAAGCCGAGCGTCGCGATCGCGGAAAGATCGCCGTCCGGGATTTTCGAGGTGGCGTGGCGCTCGACGCAGAGCGCGAGATCGGCCGCGCTCATGCCGCTTCCGTCGTCGACGACCCGGATGAGCGAACGCCCGCCCGCCTCGATGGCGACGTCGATGCGCCTCGCGCCGGCGTCGAGCGCGTTCTCGACCAGCTCCTTCACCGCCGCCGCCGGCCGCTCGATCACCTCGCCGGCCGCGATGCGGTCGATGAGAAGCGGATCGAGGCGGCGGATGGGCATCGGCGAACCTGGCTGGGCGCGGCGCGTGACGGGCCAAAAGCGCCGAAGCGACGATTCGTCAAGTTTAAAGGAAGCGCGCCGGGACCGCGAGGCCGGCCGCGGCGTCGTCAACCGCCGCGATTGGACGCGTCGCAGGCGCGCAACCCGCGCTCGCAATTGGGGGCGCCGCCGACGGCGAAGCGAGCTACAAACCCGGTTGAGCCGCCTTAGATCGGCGTATGTACGCCGGCGCTTAATGCCCCCACGAGCCAAAGCACAATGAGAATGATGATGATCAGCCCGAGCACGCCGCCAAGCCCGGTTCTGCCATAGCGGCCATGCGCATAGTACCCGCCGCCGCCTCCCAGCAGGATTACTAGAAGTATGATGATGAGAATCGCGCCCACGAATTTATTTCCTTGTTGAGAACCGGGGAAAGAACGTTCGGGGCGACCTCCCGTTCCGCGCGCTGGAACTTGGACCTCCAGGAAAGCGTTTGTTCGGTCCACAAAACGGAGCCCGGTCATGGACTGGAACAGAGTCGAGGGAAGCTGGAAACAAGTGAAAGGAAAAGTGAAGGAGCAATGGGGGAAACTCACTGACGACGACCTCTCGGTCATCAACGGCAGTCGCGACCAGCTCGAAGGCAAAATTCAGGAGCGGTACGGAATCGCCAAAGACCAAGTGAAGAAAGAAATCGACGATTGGTACGATCGTCAGCGATGGTCATAGACCGCGCCGATATTTGCGGAAACACTTCGGATAACAAAAAGCCGCCGCCGCCTTTAAGAGGGCGGCGGCGACGATTTGATTCCGCAGGGACGGAACCAAGTTTCGCCATCAGCGCTCGCGGCCCAGCGTCCTTGCGCCGGGCCGCTTGCGGCGTCAGTCGCAATTGGTTTTCGTGCGCGTTTCGCTGTTGCCCGCCGCATCTTCCCGTTTGACGGATTTGGTTTCGCATCCCTCGTCGGCGCTTCGATGCTCGATGATCACGCGATCCGGCGGCGGGGGCGGCGGCGGCCCGCTGTCGTCGCCGATGACGCAGGTGCCTAACGGACCGATGTGAAAACCGACCGCGCAATCAATGTGATGCAGATTCGAAGCGGGATGATTGACCGCCGGATACATCGAGGCTTGCGCAGCCCCGACCGTTATGAATCCAAGGATGGCGGCGGCGGTCGCGCAACCTGTTAACCTCTGGACAGACATCGTGTCGCCTTTCGTGACGTTAAGCGAAGCGAGTTCGCCGACCCGCTCCAAACAACGCGCACGCAAATTTGTTCCCGACCGGCGGCGGCCTGCGATTCGGCGCTCGACAAGCCCCCGCCGTCGCCGGCCGCAAGGCGAGTCGCTAACGGCGCAATGGCGCGGAGAGGCCGATGAGACGCGGCGGCGAACAATCAGCTCGCGATAAAAAACTGGCGCGCCGCGCAAGAGGAGGTTTCGCGCCATCCGTAGGCGGCCTGCGATTGCATGCGCGACCAAAACCCTCCAGGAGAGGCTGAGCGCGATTGATACCAAGCGGACTAATACCGAAGCGCAGTTTCGCTGCCTAGCTGGTCATGCCTAATCTCGGTTTCGTTTATGCTGGGAGGCTGTAATGAGAAAAATTTTCTCTTGTTCAGCAATTGCCGTTATCGCGCTCGCTTTGGGGTCGTCCATCGCGCTCGCAGGAAATCACAGCAATTCCGGCGTCGAGCGCCCTGGTCAGGTCTGTGCGGATACAATTCGTCATAAGCATCCCGAACTCAAAGGAGCCGCTCGGGCGGCAGAATGGGGAAAGTGCAAGGCTGACCCGGTCGGCTACCTGAAAGCAAACAGCTAGGCGCGGCCGGCCGCCGCCGTATTTTTTTCCACCGCGCTAAAGCCCCGCCGGCCGCCCGACCGCCACGACGCTGAGAGCGCCGTCGCCGAACAGACGGCGGGCGACGCGCTTGGCTTCCGCCTCGGTCACCGCTTCGATCTGGCGATTGCGCTCGACAAGCCATTCCGGCCCATAGCCGTCCATCTGGATATGGACGAGCTGGCCGGCGATCTTGGCCGACGTATCGAAGCGCAAAGCGTATGAGCCGACTAGGTATTTCTTGCCCTTTTCGAGCTCGTCCTCGTTCGGGCCGGATTCGGCGAGGTCGAGAATCTCGCTTCGGATCACGTCGAGCGATTCCTTCGCCCGCTCGTTCTTGGTCGAGGTGCCGCCATGCAGGAAGGCGGCGTGATCGAGCGCCGCCAGCGACGCGTCGACCGAATAGGCGAGGCCGCGCTTCTCGCGCACCTCGCGGAACAGGCGCGAGGACAGGCCCGTGCCGCCGCCGAGAATATGAGTGAGGACGACGGCGGTCATCCGGTCGGGATCGTGGCGCTTGATCCCCGGCCGGCCGTAGCGGATCGTCGATTGCGGCACGTCGAGATCGACGATCTCGATGCCGCCAAGGCCGGCCGGCTCGATATCGGCGACCGGCGTCAGGACGCTTTCCGGCGCAAGATCGGCGAAGACATGGTCGAGCAGCTTGGTCGCGCGCGCCGCGTCGATCGCGCCGACGATCGCGACATGCAAGGCGCCGCGCGTGATCAGCCGCTTGACGAGCGCGACAATGTCGCCGCGCTCCATCGCCGCGAGGCTCTCCAATGTCCCCCGCGCGGGCGCGCCATAGGGATGGTTCGGAAAGGTGCGGGCGCGCCATGTCCGCCAGGCGAGCGAAGATGGATCCTTGGCCTCGCGACGCAGCGTCGCGTTGAAATGCTCGCGCACCCGGACGAATGGCTCTTCATCGAAACGCGGCTCGTTGACCGCGAGGCGCAGCAATTCGGCGGCGCGGTCGAGATTGCGGACGAGGGTGCGCATCCGTCCGCTGATGTGATCGCGGTCGGAGCTGAACGAGATTTCGACCGCCTTTTCATCGAGCGCCCGGTGGAAGGCCTGCGAATCCAGCGGGCCGGCGCCCTCGTCGAGAAGCCCGGCGAGCAAGGTGGCGGCGCCGGCTTTGCCCGGCGGGTCCTGCGCCGCGCCGCCTTTGAGCGCGAATTCCATCGAGACCAAAGGCACGGCGTAGTCTTCGACCAGCCAGGCCTTGACGCCACGCGGCGAGACGATCTGCTGCACCGGCACGGCGCGCGAGACGGTCTGTTGATGGACGAGTGCGCTCATTTGAACTCTTGCCTTTCCAGGGCTTGGCCTTTGTCGCCGAGGCGCGCTCGTTCAGCGCCGCAGCTCACCCTCATCCGGCCCTTCGGGCCACCTTCTCCCGCAAGCGGGAGAAGGGATTGTCGCCGCGGTCGGCTACAGCGCCCCCTCTCCCGCAAGCGGGAGAGCGCTGGGGTGAGGTCAGCGCGCGCAAAATCCTCCGCCTAGGCCGCCGCCTTTTCTTCCGGCAGGAGGAAACCGCTGACCGCCTTTCGTGCGTCGAGGTGCTTCTTCGCGGCGGCGAGCACGGCGGCGGCGTCGACGGCTTCGATCCGCGCCGGCCATTGCTTCACGTCGTCGATGCTGAGCCCGGTCGAGAGCGACGCGCCGTACCA
>DATGLU010000211.1:0-6687 GCA_035294045.1 Roseiarcus sp.
CACCGCGATGGCGCCGAGAATGACGAAGGCGAGGCCGAGCAGGATCGGCCGCCGGCGGGCGTTGAGAAAGGCGCGCGCCTGGGCGATGGGCCGTCCGGTCGCCGACGACGCGGAGGCGATGGCGGACTTTTTGTCCGCCGCGGCGCCGGCCTCGCCGGAAGCCGCCTGGGCGGCGCGGCGCGCCGCGGCGATATGGGCGTTGATCGCGGCCTTGGGCTGGGCCACGGCCGGCGCGCCGGCGCCCGGCTCGATCAGAAAGTCGGGCGAATCGCTGCCGCGCGATTGACCGCCGCCGAGCCGCGGCCCTGGGCGATCGGCGAGCGTGACCGGCGGCGGCTCGTTGCGCTTGGCTTGCGCCGGCTCGGGCTTATCCGGGCTCAAGGGCGGCGGGATTGGCGCGGGGCGCGGCTCCGCCGGGGCGCGCGCGTGCGAGACATCGTCCTCGATGCTGGTCATCCGGTCGACCAGCTTCTCCAACAGGCCCTGCAAGCCGCCGAGCGTCGTCTGGACGCGCCGCTCCGACGCTTCTTGCGCGGCGCGCAAGCCTTCGATGTCGCGCGCCGCGACCGCGTCGCCGCGCGCCGCCATTTCCGCCGAAGCCTTGCGGAGCGACTCGCGCATCTCGTCGAGCTTGGCCGAGAATTGCCCGACCAGCCGGCCCATCGAATTCAAGGCGGCGAGATCGCTTTGCGTCTGGTCGAGCCGCGCATCGATGCGGCCGATCTGATCGCGCAGCACGCCAAGCGCTTCCGGCGGGACTTTGGCGCCGCCGGTCTGCTGAAGCTTGTCTTCGAGGCCGCGGATCAGCGCCTCGATCGCGCCGACATCGACCGCCGGCTTGAGCTTGGCTTCGATCTGCCGCGCCAGGGCTTGCGCGGTCTCGTCGACGAGATTGGGCTGGAATTGCGGCGCGGAGGCTTGCGAAATCTTGTCGTCGATCGCCCGCAAAGCCTGTTCGAGCGGCCCCGTATCGAGGCTGATCGGCCGCGCGCCGTCGAGCTTGGCGGTCAGCTCGCGCATCCAGCTTTCGAGCGGCTTGGTGTCGAGCGCGACCGGCCGTGCGGTCTCGAGCTTGGCGCTCATCTCGCGCATCCACGCTTCGATCGGCTCGGCGTCGAAGCGCGGCTGTTGCGCCTCCTGCAATTTCGCGGCGAGCTCGCGCATCGTTGCTTCGAGCGAGGCGCTGACGATCGGCAGGGGATGGCGGGTCTCGATCGTTTCGCGGACGCTGTCGATGCGCCGCGCCAACTCCTCGACCGCTTTGGCGCCGATCGACGACGCCGATTGGCCGCGCGCCAAAGCCTGGTCCATGCGCTGGGCGATGTCTTCGAGGCGCCGCTCGATTGCGTTCAGCGCGACCGCCGGCGTCGAGCGCTCGATTTCGGCATGAGCGTTGGCGAGCGAGGCGACGACCTGCGCCGAATCGATATGCGGCGAGCGGCTTGAGCTTAAGCGGTCGACGCGGTCGGCGAGCTCGCCGATCTGCTTTTCGAGCCGGTCGACGGGCATCGGCCGCAGCGCCGCGGCGCTCAGCATCGCCCGCACTTCTTCGATCTGCTGGCGGATCCGCTCGAGCGCGTCGGGCTCGATCTTCGCCCGGGCCAGCGCGTCGAGCCGGTCGCCAATGGCGCCGATCTCGCGCTCTAAGCCGGCGACCGCCTTGCCGGGATCGTGCGTCTGCAGCGTCTCACGGATCGCCGCGACGATTTCATCGACCGGCTTGGCGAGCGAATCGCGCAAGGAATTGTCGCGCAGCGATGCGACCCGCTCGGAAAGGTCGCGCACCGCGCCTTCGATCGCGACCACCGCATTGCGCGGCGCGAGATCGGCGAGCGTGCGCGACATGGCCGACAATTCGGCGCGCAACGCGGCAAGGTCGGCGTCCGGCGCGCCTGGTTTTTCGCTTTGCACGCGCCGCAGCTCTTCGAGACGCTGGTTGAGCCGCTCGATCTCGCCGCGCAAGCCGCCGGCTTCGCCCTCTTTCGGCGCCGCCGCCGGAAGATCGACGCCGAAATTGCGCCAGGCGCTCGCCGTCTCCGCTTGCCCGCGCGGCGAAGCGGCCGGCTGGTCGCCGTCGAGCGCCTGGCGGCGGCGGGCGATTTGCGAGACCGCTTCGGCGAGATCGATGCGCGGCCGCGCGCGCGCCGCTTCGCGGCTCTTGCGCTCGGAAGCGTCCAGCCGCTGCGCGAGATCGCTGATTCTCTTGTCGAGGTCGCGGGCGACCGTCTCGACTTGGCGCATCGCGCTGAGCGCCTCTTTGGCGCCCGCCGAATCGCTCGCCTGCCGCTTTTCGACCCAGTCCGCAACGGTGTCGAGCGCGCGGGCGGCGCGCTCCTCGGCCTTGGCGGCGCGAGTCTCGAACCGCGCAATCGCCGCTTCGAGCAAGTCCTCGGCGCGCTTCATGTCCTCGCGCGACGCGAAACGCCGAACCGGCGCGTCGCCTTCCATGTCTTCATCGCCGCGATGGCGATGCGCCCGGGCGTCCTCGCGGCCGGAAAGATCATTGAGGCGGTCGGCGATGGCGTCGAGACGGTCCTCGGCGTCGAAATCTTCAGGATCGACGCCCTGCTCCGCCGCTCGCTCGGCAATCGCCTCGTCGAGCCACTCGCTGAGGCTGACCCCGGCGCGGCGGGCGGCCTCGTGGGCGGCCTCGCGCGTCTCACGGCCGATTCCCCTGATATTCCAAGCAGCCGCTCTGCTCATTGTGGCCCAACGCCGAAGCGAAGCGAGGCGCCATTGCTCGCTGATCGCCGAGCCATGTTTCGACTGACGTGGTGAACAAACGGTTAAGAAAGTCGAAAATCGGCGGCGCGCCGGATTCGGGCGTCGATTGAAACTTATTGTTTATGCAACTCTAGATTGCATTCTCATAAAATCTGAGCTATTTTTGCTGAACCGACATGGCCGGCGCAAACCGGCCGTCGATGGAAGGGGGTCGAAACGAGCGAGGGGAGCTATGGGCGTCGCATTTTCACTGACGAAAGACGGCTCGCCGCAGACAAGCGGGATGAGCGAGGAAGCGACGATCGGCGAGGTGGCGCGCGAATTCGCCGTGAGCTTGCGGACATTGCGCTTCTATGAAGATCGCGGCCTGTTGCAGCCGCGCCGGCAAGGCGCCAGCCGCTTGTACAACGCGGCCGATCGCCGGCGGCTGCGAATCATCCTCAAAGGAAAGCAACTCGGCTTCACTTTGACGGAGATCGGGACGCTGCTCGGCGCCGAGCGCGACGGCGAGGCCGAGATCGAGGAACGACTGAACGCCGAGCAGATCGCCGATCAGCTCGGCCATCTCGAGCGCCAGCGCGGCGAAATCGACGCCGCGATCGCGCTGCTGCGCGCCGCGCAGCAACGGCGGAGCGCCGAACCCGGCGATCGACTTCTGGCGGCCAATTGGGAAGGGATGATGACGACGCGCTGAAGCGAAACGCCGTTCCCCGCGGGGCGGCGAAGCGTCCTTTCGCAAAGCGTCGTGTTCGTTTTGTCGCCGCTTCGCTCCTCGCTGTGACGGAGCCCGCTCAATCCGATGTCGTCGCGCCCTTGCGGCGCGGCAGCAAAGCGCTGCGGATTTCGCGGCGCGCGGCGGCGAAGTCGCGCCGGAAATCGGCGCTTTTGAACATCGCGCGCGCTTCGGCGACGCCGGCGCGCTCGCCGGCCTCGATATCGGTCTGGTAATGCACGCCGCAGATGACGCGATTGCGCGCGTATTGACGGGCGCGCGCGAAAATCCGCGGCCGCTGCTCCGGCAGCATCCGCGCGAGAATTTCCGCGTAGAGCATCGCGGTCGTGGCATGGTTCGATGGGTAGGAGCCGGTCGGCGGCTCTTCGACGCAAGGCTGGATGAGACTCGACGCAGCGAAAGGCCTCGGCCGCCGCCAGTATGTCTTCGCCTCGGCGCCGACGATCCGCTCGTCGCCGAGAACGCCTTCGAACAAGGCGGCGGTCTTGGGCAATTGCGCCTTGGAGAAGCCGCCGCCGAAAATAACGCCGAAACGAAAGACCGAGCGATCCTGGTCGGCGCGCGCCAGATCGATCATGGCCGGCGTACGGCTTCTTTGCCAGGCGAGGCTGATCGCGAGGTCGCGCCGCTCCGCGCGCGAACCGGGCTTGGGCGGCGGCGCCAGAATGTTGGCGAGGTCGATCTCGCCCGGCGTCAAATAGCGCAACGATGGGCCGGCGCTTGAATCGGCCGCCGCAGGCTGCGCGCCAGCAAGGGCTAGTGTTGCGACGAGGGCAAGGATACGAAACATCGGGTTTGCTTTGAGCCGAGAAGGCTCCGTTCTAGCGAAGTTCCGGCGAGGTTTCATCCCATCGCGGCTGGCGAGCGCCGCGCCGCAACCCGGCCATGCGCGACGCAACTTGAATCCGCCGCGCGGCCATCATAGTTTTGCCCGAAGGATAAGCAGTGCGATCCGGCGCTCTTGGCCGCCGGCGAAACGGCGTGGCGGGCGGAGTGATGGGCGTTATCTTACGGCGTATGCTGCCGAGCTTGATCCGCGTCGGATCGCTCGAAATCGAAACCGCGGATGGAGTCGTCGCGACGTACGGCGACGGAACCGGGCCGAAAGTGGCGGTCAAGGTGACCGACCGCGCGGCCGAGCGGGCGTTGCTGCTCGACCCGGCTTTGGCGCTCGGCGAACTCTATATGGACGGCCGCGTCCTGGTGACCCGCGGCGATCTCTATGATCTGCTCGCGCTCGGCGCTCGCAACATGGCGCTGGAGGGCGGGCCGCGCTGGCTCGGCTGGATCGAGAAGGCGCGGGTCCTGACCCGCGCCCTCCGCCAGCGCAACGACCGCTTCAGGGCGCGCCAGCACATTGCGCATCATTACGACCTCAATGTCCGCCTCTATGATCTTTTTCTCGATCTCGACCGCCAATATTCCTGCGCCTATTTCGAGCGGCCGACCGCGACGCTCGAAGAGGCCCAACTCGCCAAGAAGCGGCACATCGCCGCCAAGCTGCTGATCGACGAAGGCCATGACGTGCTCGACATCGGCTGCGGCTTCGGCGGCATGGCGCTCTATCTCGCCGAAATGGCCGGCGCGCGCGCCGTCGGCGTGACGCTGTCGAAGGAGCAGCACGCGGTGGCGACCAAGCGCGCCATCGATTCCGGCCTCGCCGACCGCGTCCAATTCGCGCTCAAGGACTATCGCGACGTCGAGGAGAAGTTCGACCGCATCGTCTCGGTCGGCATGTTCGAGCATGTCGGCGCGCCGGGCTACGACGAATATTTCCAGAACGTGCGCCGGCTCCTGAAGGATGACGGCGTGATGATCCTGCATGCGATCGGCCGCAGCGCGCCGCCCGGCGCGACCAATCCCTGGATCGCGAAATATATCTTCCCGGGCGGCTACATTCCCGCCGTGTCGGAAGTGATGGCCTCGATCGAGCGAGTCGGCGGCCTCTACGTCACCGACACCGAAATCCTCCGCCTGCACTATGCCGATACGCTGAAGGCCTGGCGCGAGCGCTTCATGGCGCGGCGCGACGAGGCCAAGGCGATGTATGACGAGCGATTCTGCAGGATGTGGGAATTCTATCTCGCCGGCTCGGAATCTTCCTTCCGCGTCGACGGCCACATGGTCTTCCAGATCCAGCTCGCCAAGCGCCAGGACGTCGTGCCGCGCACGCGCGATTACATCAATGAGCGCGAGGCGATGCTGCGCCGACGCGAAGGCCAGAAGCCGGTCCTGCGGCTCGCCGGGGAGTGAAGCGTTTTCTCCTCCCCCGCGAAGCGGGGGAGGAGGACCATGCGAAGCATGGTGGAGGGGCCTCGGCCTCTCAGGATAATCCACAACCGCCGCAGCCCCTCCACCGCCCTTCGGGCGGTCCCCCTCCCCCGTTTCGCTTCGCTGCACGGGGGAGGATGGCGCGCGGCCGACCAGGCGTATTCCCAAACCGACAGACGGGTACAGAGGGACCGCGCGTCAGCGCGGTGGAGGGGGCCTCGGCCTCTCAGATAATCCACAACCGCCGCAGCCCCCTCCACCGCCCTTCGGGCGGTCCCCTCCCCCGTTTCGCTTCGCTGCACGGGGGAGGATGGCGCGTTGACGCGTCCCGGCAAAATCGTCACGCTGCGGCGATGACGGCCGACTTTTCTCCCTTCGCGCTTGAGGCGCCCAACCAATCGCCGCCTTTCGTCGATCGTAATTTCTTCGACGAGGACCTGCCTCTGCGCGAATCCACGGCGCGGGCGGGGGTCGATGCGGCGGCGGAAGGGCTGTCGGCTTTCGGCGCCGAATACGGCGCCGCCGAGCAGATCGAAGCGGGACGGCTCGCCAATGAAAATCCGCCCAAGCTGCGCGTCGTCGATTCGCGCGGCAACCGGATCGACGCGGTCGAGTTCCATCCCGCCTATCACGCGCTGATGGCGCGGAGCATGAAAGCCGGCCTCCATTGCTCGATTTGGGACCAAGCCGGCGCGGCGAGAGCGCCGCGCGGCCACGCGGCGCGCGCGGCGCGGCTTTATATCGCGACGCAGACCGAAGCCGGCCATATCTGCCCGCTGACCATGACCAACGCCAGCCTCGCCGCTTTGCGCGCGGCGCCCGATCTCGCCCGCGCCTGGCTGCCGAAAATCACCGGCCGGACGTACGATCCCTCGCTCAAGCCATGGTGGGAGAAAAGCGCGGTGACGCTCGGCATGGGCATGACCGAGCCGCAAGGCGGCACGGACGTGCGCGCCAAT
>DATGLU010000212.1:0-3061 GCA_035294045.1 Roseiarcus sp.
GTCTTGCCGTCAACCTGAAACGCCTCCACCGCGGTCGGCGAGATGGTGTTCGCCCAAGGCGCGGCCTCGGCGGTGATGTCCTCGAGAAAGCCCGCCTTGGCCTGCGCGCGCATCACGCCGCCGCCCCAGCTATAGAAGATGTGGGGCCGATCCTTGTCGGATTGCAGCATGGTCGGCAGCTTGGCCTTGAAGGCCTCGTTCTCCAGGTCTTGGAGCTGGATTTTGACGCCTTTGTTCTGCGCCTCGAAATCGTGAATGATCTTGTTGTAGAGCTCCATCGTGCCGGCGTCGTCGTTCGACAGATGCAGCCAACGGATGGTCGTGTCGGCGAAAGCGGGGCTCGCCGTCAGCGCGAGGCTCAACGACGCGAGCGCGAAAGTCCGAAACCTCATAGTCTCCTCCCGGGACGGTTGGGCTGAACTCGTTCTTCTTTTTTATGCGGTATGCGTATTAAATCTGGCTCGACTTTCCGCCGCTGTCAAGGACGCGCCTCATTTTCTGCCGAAAATCCCAAGTCATCCCATTGACACCCTCCCCCGGGAGTGAAATTTATCCAGAATCCAAAGAATAAATTCGCCGGACGGACCCGCGCGCCTCGATGAAAACCGCCGATCCCGAATTGATGCGCGCCATCAATCGGTTCCATGTGATGGATTCGATCCGCCGCCATGGACCGATCTCCCGCGTCGAAATTTGCGGCCGCACCGATTTGAGCCCGACGACCGTTTCGGCGATCACCGCGGCCTTGATCGAGGACGGCTTGATCGTCGCGCGGCCGATCGGCGATGTGCGCGACGCGACGCGGGGGCGTCCGCGCGTGATGCTCGAGCTCAATCCCGAGGCGGCCTATGTCGTCGGCGTCAAGCTCGCGCCGGACCAGATCACCATCGCCGCGACGAATTTCCGCGCCGACGTGCTGGCGAGCCTGGCGCTGCCGATCCGGATCAGCCGGCAGCCCGCCTCGGTGGTCGCCGATCTCGTCGAGGACGGCGTGCGGCGCTGCCTTGCCGACGCCGACCTGACGGTCGCGCGCATTGCCGGCCTCTGCGTCGGCCTGCCGGGCGTCGTCGAGCGCGCCAGCGGCGTCTGCCGCCAAAGTACGGTGTTCGGCGAGCGCGATCTGCCTTTCGCCAAGGAGCTTTCCGGCCGGCTCGGCCTGCCCGTCTCGATCGACACCGACGTCAATTTGGTGACGCTCGCCGAGCATTGGTTCGGCGAGGTGAAAGGCTTGAGCGATTTCCTGGTCGTCAGCATCGAGGACAATCTCGGCCTCGGCATTATGCATAACGGCGAGCTGTTTCGCGGCGCCGGCGGCCTATCGCCGGATCTCGGCGATCTCCTTGTCCGTCCGAACGCCACCGGCGACGGCCGCAATCGCCTCGCCTCGATCGCCTCGGAGGCGGCGATCGTTGGCGAGGCGCTCGAAGCAATCGACGGGAAACGCGACCGCTTCGCGAAAATCGGCAAGGAGCTCGACAAGGTCATCGAGCTCGCGCAGGACGGCGATCAGCGCTTCATCGGCATTCTCGCCGCGGCAGGCGACGCGCTCGGCTTCGCCATCGCCAATCTGATCACGCTGTTCGCGCCGCCCAAAGTCATTCTCGGCGGGGCCGCGGTGAAGGCTGGGCCGCTCTTGCTGGAGCCGCTGCGCGAGACCGCCTCGACCCTGGTTCCGGCGAGCCTTGCGCATGTCGCCGAGATCGTCGTCCATCAATGGAGCGACGAGATGTGGGCGCGCGGCGCCGCGGCGATGACTCTGCGCGACCTCTATGGCGCGCCGTGGAATACGACCGGCCCGGCGCTGCTACGCTGACCGTCATATGTGCGAGAGGGGATCATCGTGAAGCGCGTCGGCATTGGCGTCATTGGCTGCGGCTACATTAGCGCCGCTTATCTGAAAGCCGCGCGGCTTTTCCCGATCCTGGACGTACGCGCGCTCGCCGACCTCAACCACGAGGCGGCCGAAGCGCGAGCGAAGGAATTCGGTTTGAAGGCGGTCTCCATCGAGAAGCTCCTCAGCGATCCGAAAATCGAAGTCGTCGTCAATCTCACCATTCCGAAGGCTCATGTCGCGGTGGGCCTCCAGGCGATCGAGGCCGGCAAGCATGTTCATTGCGAGAAGCCGCTCGGAATCACGGTCGCGGAAGCCAAGAAGCTGATCAAAGCGGCGAAAAGCCGCGGCCTGCGCATCGGCTGCGCGCCGGACACGTTCCTTGGCGGCGCGCATCAGACCTGCCGCAAGCTGATCGACGAAGGCCGCATCGGCGCGCCGGTCGGCGGCACGGCCTTTTTCATGTGCCCCGGCCATGAGCGCTGGCACCCCAATCCGGATTTCTATTACGAAAAAGGCGCCGGGCCGATGCTCGATATGGGGCCGTACTATGTCACGGCTTTGGTCGATCTGCTCGGACCGGTGGCGCGGGTCGCGGGCGTCGCCACCGCGTTGCGCAAGGAGCGGGTCATCGCCAGCGAGCCGCGGCGCGGCGAGAAGATCCCGGTCAAGACGCCGACCCACATTGCGGGGACGCTGGAATTCGTCAGCGGCGCCGCGGTCACGATCGCGATGAGCTTCGACGTGCCGAAGCACGCGCACAAGCCGCTCGAAATCTACGGTACGAAGGGCTCGCTGATCGTCCCCGATCCCAACCATTTCGACGGCGAGATCGAAATCGCAGCCGCCGGCGAGGACTGGACGCCGGTCGCGACCGAGCACGCCTATGCCGACGGCAATTACCGCATCATCGGCGCGGCCGATATGGCGCACGCCATCCGCGGCGGCCGACCGCATCGCGCCAACGGCGATCTCGCTTTCCATGTCCTCGAAGTGATGGAGGCGTTCGAGCGCTCGTCCAGGTCCGGCGCTTTCGTCGCGATCGAGAGCCGGCCCGAGCGCCCTGCCCCGCTGCCGGCCGGGCTGAGGACCGGCGAGCTTGATTGAACTATGCCGTCATTGCGAGGAGCGCAGCGACGAAGCAATCCAGGAGCCGCCGAGCTTCCTGGATTGCTTCGTCGCTTCGCTCCTCGCAATGACGGAAAACGCCGTGAAAGGAGTGCGCAATGC
>DATGLU010000213.1:0-5709 GCA_035294045.1 Roseiarcus sp.
GTCATGGGCCGGCGCGCGGCGCAGCGGCGCGATGGGCTCGACGAGGCGGCGGCGCCAGCCCTCGACGAAACGCGCGGCCTCGACCTTGCCGCGGAGCGAAGCGGCGGCGAGGTCCGGGCGGGCCGGCGTCAGACGAGGGTCGAGGGAGAAGGAAGGCGGCACGCTGCCTCTCTCATTGCGGGGAGCGAAGCGAGGACGCAATGACGGCGCGCGCCGAACGGTTCGACCTCTCCATCGTCATGCGTCGATCCGCTTCACGAACCATTGCAGGATGCGGCTCCATATCTCGTCCTTGCCGACCTGGTCCTCGCAGCCATGGTCGAGATTGGGATTGTCGTTGACCTCGATCACCGCGATCTCGCTGGCCGTCTGCTTCACGTCGACGCCATAGAGCCCGTCGCCGATCGCGCTCGCCGCGCGCAACGCGACATCGATCACTTCCGCCGGCGCGTCGTTGAGCGCGATCGTCGTCGAGCCGCCCTCGCGCGCGCCGTTCGGCCCGTGCTTGATGATCTGCCAATGGCCGCGCGCCATGCGGTATTGGCAGACGAAGAGCGGCTCGCGGTCGAGCACGCCGACGCGCCAATCGAAGTCGGTCGGCATGAATTTCTGCGCCAGGAGCAGGTCGGTATCCTCGAAGAGCTGATCGGCGAGCGCCTTCAAAGCCTCAAAGTTCTCGACCCGATGCACGCCGCGCGAAAAGGAGCCGTCGGGTATTTTCACCACCATCGGCCAGCCGAGCGCCTTAGCCGCCTTTTCGAGGTCCTCCTCCTCGGCGAGCATGATGGTCGGCGGAATCGGCACGCCGTTCGATTCCATCAGCTCGTGCAGATAGACCTTGTTGGTGCAGCGGATCATCGAGACCGGATCGTCGATGACCGGCATGCCCTCCTGCAGAGCGCGGCGGGCGAAGCGATAGGTGTAATTGTCGATCGAGGTCGTCGCGCGAATGAACAGGCCGTCGAATTCGGCGAGCTCGGCGAGCTGGCGCTTGGTGATCGGCTCAATATCGACCGAATGGCGCTCCGCGAAGCGCTGCAAGTATTTGATCGTCTCCTGCGAGGACGGCGGCAGCGCCTCCTGCGGATCGTGCAGCACGGCGAGCGAATATTTGGCGACGGTGCGGGCGCGTGGATTGCGCCAGTCGCGCTGGGTATGATGGTGCAGGGCGACGCGGAAGAACGTCGCCTCGTCGGGACCGAGCTTGGCGAGCGGCCGCGCTCTTAGGCGATCGATCTTCCAGCGCTTGCCGGCGGTGATCGTCACTTCCAGAGCCGGACAGCGATACCAATCGAAGAGGAGCCGCCCGAACGCCTCGAACCGCGGGTCCTGGGTCAGGCCGAAGCAGAACAACAGATCGAACGTCGCCCGCTCGGTCGCATTGGCGCGATGGGCGGCGTGATTGAGCGCATCTTCGAGCTCGGGCAGCGCGTGCTCGTAAAGCTTGCGCTCGCGCAGCTCCAGCATGGTCTCGACCGTCGGGATGACCCGATGGCCGCGCGCCTCGGCGAGCAGCGAGGCGTAATAGCCTTTCGACTGGTAATTATAGGAGCGCGACAGGTTGACAAGCTTGGCGCGGCCGGAGCTCGCGAACAATTTCGGCCGCGCAAGGTAGTCGCTCGCGGTAATGACCTTGTGCGGCGTGTCGGCGTTCGGAAAGTCGCGCTCCTGATCGACCAGGATCACCCATCCGGTCATTGCGGCAAATCCGAGAACAAGGCGAAGCGGCGGATGGGAAGGCGGATCGCGGGGCGGCTCATCGGCTCCTCGGCCGGGCGCAACTGGAGGCGGCCTGCCGGGCCGCCCGATCTCGCGCGACTCAAAAGAGCGCCGAGACAATGTAGGAAAACAATGGGCGCAAGGAGTCGAGGATGCAACCCGCGGCGCAGGCGTCGCGCCCTCAATTTCGCGATTTTTTTCTGGGCCTGGGCGCGGCAAGCGGCCTTTCCAGGCGCAACGCGGCGGCGCCGTCCTCGTAATAATCTTCGGTGCGGCCGAAGCGGCGGTAGCCGAGCCGCTCGTAAAGCGCGATGGCGCGGCCATTGTCCTCCCTGACCTCCAGGCGCAAGGCTTCGCAGCCCGCGGCGAGGGCGCGGCGATGAGCGGCCTTGAGCAGCGCCCGCCCGACGCCGCGGCCGGCCTTGCGCGGGCTGACCGCGATCGAATAGAGCCGCGCCCGCCGCCCGCCTTTGCGCCAGGTGACCAGCGCATAGCCCGCGACCCCGTCAGAATCGGCGGCGACCAGGAGACGATCGCGCGCGGCGATGAACGACTTGAAGGAGCGCCGCGACAGGCGGTCGCCCGCGAAGGCCTCGCGCTCCAGCGCCTCCAGCGCGTCGAGATCGCCTTCACGGGCTGCCCGAACTGCGAAAGAAGTCAAAGCAACAAGTCTCAGTTTGAGCGCGCGATCCATCGCCCTGTCATTCCCGCGCAAGCGGAATCCAGGGAGCCGCCGCGCACGTCGGATCGGGGATAGACCGTACTGGATTCGCGCTTGCGCGGGAATGACATTGGCGAAACAAGCGACTCGCGGCGCTTCCCATCCAGGCGCGCGCCTGTTAGCTCGGCGTCGATGACCGACGCCGCCCTGCCCTCGCGCGCCTCCGGCGCCGCCACGACGATCGGCTTTGGCGCGATCCTGCTGTGGTCGGCGCTGGCCCTGCTCACCGCCGCTTCCGGCCAGGCGCCGCCGTTCGAACTGGCGGCCTTGACCTTCGCGGTCGGCGGCTTCTGCGGGCTCGCCTATGCGGCTTGGCGCGGAAGGCTCGCCGCCTTGGTCCAGCCTTGGCCGGTCTGGCTTGTCGGCGTCGGCGGGCTGTTCGGCTATCATGCGCTTTATTTCGCCGCCTTGCGGCGCGCCCCGCCGGCGGAGGCGAGCCTCATCGCTTATCTCTGGCCGCTGCTCATCGTCGTATTGTCGGCCTTGCAGCCCGGCGAGCGCTTAAGCTTGCGCCATATCGTCGGCGCGGCGCTCGGGCTTGCCGGCGTCGCGGCGCTGTTCGCCGGCAAGTCGCAAGGCGCTGTCTTTTCCGCCGCATCTTTGAGCGGCGACGTTCTGGCCCTGTGCTGCGCCTTCGTCTGGTCGATCTATTCGGTCGCCTCGCGCCGGCTGAAAACGGCGCCGACCGAGGCGGTCGCCGGATTCTGCCTGGTCACCGCTTTGCTCGCGGCGCTCTGCCATTTCGCGTTCGAGAGGACAGTCGTTCCGTCGACCATCGGCCAGTGGGCGGCGATCCTCGGCTTGGGGCTCGGCCCGGTCGGCCTCGCCTTCTATGTCTGGGATTATGGCGTCAAGCATGGCGACATCAAGCTGCTCGGCGTCGCCGCCTATGCCGCGCCAGTCCTGTCGACCCTGATCCTCGTCGCCGCCGGCTTTGCGCAAGCGACGGCCTCGCTGGCGCTCGCCTGCGCGCTGATCGTCGCCGGCGCTGCGGTCGCGTCGTTGCGGCGCGGATAAGGCCGCGGCGTAAGGGACCCTCTCCCCGTGAAGCGAAGCGGAACGGGGAGAGGTACGGAGAGGGGCTTGTCGTTTAGCCCGAGCCGCTGAGAATAACCGACCTGCCCCTCACCGTACCTCTCGCCGCTTTGCGGGGAGAGGGGCTTCGACGCCGCGCTTTATCCTCGAACTCGTCCCTATCCCATGACCATATTGGCATAGCGGTACGCTTCCGCGAAGCCCAGCGAACGGTACAGCGCCCGCGCTGGCTGATTGCCTTCGCGCACCAGCAGATAGGCCGAGTGCGCGCCGCGGCGCCGGCCCCAATCGATCAGCGCGGCGACGAGACGGCGACCGAGAGCGCGGCCGCGCGCTTTCGGGGCGACGACGATGTCGTGGAAGCCGACCATGCCGCGCTCGGCCGCCGCCAGGCCGAAGGCGAGCGGCTCGCCCGCCTCGACCAACGTCGCGAAGACGACCGGGACCGCGATCAGCGGCAGCATCCGGCGCAAAGCCGCGGCGCCTTTCTCGCCATGGCCATAAGCCTCCATCGCGGCGGCGATCCAGGCTTCGCTCGCCCGGGATTCGAAACTCACCGCGGGATCGGCGGCGCCCAGCGGGTCGCCGGCGAACATGCCGAGCGACGGATCGTCGTCGCGCCAGCCGGAAGCGGCGAGGCGGCGCTCGACGCCGGGATCGGCGAGCGGCGTGATGCGGAAGACGGGACGCAAAGCCGCCTGATGAAACAAGGGCTCGATCGCGGCGACCAGCGCCTCCGGCGCGAGGCGCGACGGCCAGAGCGGGCTCGCCGAATTGGCCCGGCGCGTATGGCCGTCGGAGAGGCGAACCACCCAGCCGTCGACCAAGACAGTCCTTAGAGCCGGCCAGGAATTGAAGCCGCGCTCCTCGATGGCGCGGACCAGGTCGCGATCGGCTTTGCTCATCGTCCCCTCGAAAATGAAAAGGCCGGCGCGAGGCCGGCCCTTCTCTCAAGCCCTTCGGAAAAGCGAAGCCTTACGCCTCGACCTTCTTCGGCTTGAGGATCTGGCGCCCGCGATACATGCCGCTCTTGAGGTCGACATGGTGAGGCCGGCGCAATTCGCCCGAATCCTTGTCTTCGACATAGGTCGGGGCCTTGAGCGCGTCGGCCGAGCGGCGCATATCGCGTCGCGACGGCGACGTTTTTCGTCTCGGAACAGCCATTTAACTCTCCAAAGGGGCTTAAAGTCCGGCCGAGAGCCAGCAAGCCCGCCGGAAAGCGGCGCTCTTACACGGAAAGGCCGGCTCTGGCTAGCCTTTCGGCGCTTAAGCTCGCGACTTGGCGCGCCGCCGCCACTCGATTCGGACAGGCTTTATGAAGATTCTGGCGATTTCCGGCAGCCTCAGAACGGCTTCGATCAATACGGCGATCCTCCAGGCGGCTGGGCGGCTGGCTTCGTCCGACGCGGAAATCGTCCTTTATCGCGACCTTGCCGCCCTGCCCGCCTTCAATCCGGATGACGATCGCGATCCCCTGCCGCCCGCCGCGGCGGCTTTGCGCGCCGAAATCGGCGCGGCCGACGGCCTCATTCTCGCCTGCCCGGAATACGCGCATGGCCTGCCCGGCGCCCTCAAGAACGCGCTGGATTGGCTGGTCGGCTCCACCGAATTTCCCGGCAAGCCGGTGATGCTGATCAACGCCGCGCCGCGCGCCTTCCACGCGCAGGCCTCCTTGCGCGAGATTTTGGCGACCATGTCGGCCCAACTCGTCGCCGACGCTTTCGTCACGGCGAGAGCGCCGAGAGACGTCAGCGCCGAGGCGCTGCTCGCCGATCCGGCAATAGCGGGGCCGCTGCAAGCGGGGCTCGAACGCTTCGCCGCTACCCTCCGCGCGCAAGCTCGACGCACAGGCGACGTCTTTCCGGTTTGACGCGTTCGCCATCGTACCAAGGATAGCGCTCACCCTCATCCGGCGCTTCGCGCCGCCTTCTCCCGCGAGCGGGAGAAGGGATTATCGCCGCGGCTGGCGAAGCCCGCGGCGCGCCCCCTCTCCCGCTTGCGGGAGAGGACTGGGGTGAAGGTAAGGCGGCATTGTAGCCGCGATCCGGCGACCGCGGCTGCAGGCCGGCGAGTGTTGTAGCCGCGGTCGGCGACCGCGGCTACAAACCGATCACTTGAGAGCTCCCTTGAGACGCTGCTGGAGGCTTTCCTCATCCTTCAGCTCGCATTCGAAAACGGTCAGCGTGCGCCAGCCCAGCGCCTGCAAAGCGGCGACGTTTTTCTCGTCGCGGGCT
>DATGLU010000214.1:0-3173 GCA_035294045.1 Roseiarcus sp.
CTTTCCCGGCTTGGCGTTTTTTGCGTCGGCGCCCAGCGCGAGCATGGTTCGCGCGTCGGCTGACCGGCCGCCGCCCTTGCCGGCCGCGCCGTTTTTCCGAAGAGTGAGGCTCGTCACCTTTTTCGCATCCCCGATGGCGAACGACCAGCAGCGCCCGATCTACCGCTTCGCGCCGACGCCCAACGGCCGCCTGCATCTCGGCCACGCCTATTCGGCGCTGATGAACGCCAGAGGCGCCGAGCGATTCGGCGGACGCTTGTTGCTGCGCATGGAAGACTTGGACCGCTCGCGCTGCAAGCCGGAATATGAGCAGGCGGCGATCGTCGACCTTGCCTGGCTCGGCCTTTCGTTCGATCGGGCGATCCGCCGGCAGAGCGAGCACGTTGCGGACTATGCGGCCGCTTACCGAGGGCTGGGGGCGCTCGGGCTTCTCTATCCGTGCTTCTGCACGAAGGAGGAGATCGCGAAAGCTTCGCGCGCCGCCGGTTTAGGCCGCGATCCGGACGGCGCGCCGCTCTATGCCGGCGCTTGCCGCGGGCGCGGATCGCCGAAGGGCGATGGTCCGGCGCCGACTTTGCGCCTCGACATGGCGCGCGCCTTGGCCTTAGCCGGCAGCGAATTGTCCTGGCGCGAATTCGGCGAGGGCGACAGCGAGCGGCAAGAAAGCGCCGATCCTGCGGCTTGGGGCGACGTCGCCTTGAAGCGGCGCGGCGCGCCGGCGACCTATCATCTCGCGGTGGTTGTCGACGACGCGCTGCAAGGCGTCACCGACGTCGTGCGCGGGCGCGACCTCTTCGCCGCGACGGGCTTGCACCGGCTTTTGCAGGCGCTGCTAAACCTGCCCGCGCCGCGCTATCGCCATCACCGCCTCGTGCTCGACGCCGCGGGCGAGAAAATGTCGAAAAGCGCCTCCTCGACGCCGCTTTGCCGCCTGCGCGAAGAGGGCGTTTTAGCCGGGCAAATTCGCGCTGCTTTGGGCTTCGGTCCGGCGCAAGGCCGGCGGTTCGAGGCCAGGATCAGTTAGTCTTCTGGGCCAGCGGCGTCATGCTCGGCCCGGCGCTGGGCGCCTGCGCGACCGGCGCGGCGTTCGGCGCCTCGCCGATCAATTGATCGATGCGGTCGCGCTCGCGTTTGAAAGCAGCGAGCATCTTGCCGTCGAATTCGCGGGTGCGCGCCAGCTTGATCGCCATCGGATCGACGAAGCGGCCATTGACGATGACTTCGTAGTGGAGATGCGGGCCGGTCGCCATGCCGGATTGGCCGAGATAGCCGATCACCTGGCCCTGATTGACATGCGCGCCTTCGACAATGCCGCGGGCGAATCCGGAAAGATGCGAATAGGTCGTCACATAGCCGTTGGCGTGCTGAATTTCGATGCGTCGGCCGTAGCCCTGCTCGCCGCCCGCTTTGATGATGACGCCGTTGCCGGCGGCGAGGACCGGCGTCCCGGGGGCGTTCGCCCAGTCGACGCCGGTATGCATGCGCGCATAATGAAGGATCGGATGGTAGCGCATGCCGAAGGGCGAGGTCATTTCGCCGGCCGCAATCGGCTTGCGAATCAGGAATTTGCGCACCGACCGGCCATTCTCGTCATAAAAATCGACGCGGCCGTCGTCGGGCGTCTGGAACCGATAATATTTGAACGTCTGGTCGTGGGCGGTGATCATGCCGAACAGCAATTCCGGACGCGAATCGATGTCGTCGGGCTCCGAATAGAACGCTTCCACCGAATCGCCGGCGGTGACGCCGCGCTGGAAATCGACGTCGTTGGCGAAAGCCTTGACCATTTCCTCGATGATCGGCTTCGGCACGCCCTGCTTGAGCACGGTCTGGTAAAAGCTCTCGTAGAGGCTCATGCCGCGGGATTCTTCAGGATTTTTCTTGGCCGCGGGAGGCGGCAGCGTGACCGCGACGTAGTCGCCGGCGTCGTTCGCGGCGACCGTGGCTTTGAGCTGCTCGTCGGCATACAGGGAGACCCGCGCGATCTTTCGCGGCCCCGGCCCATCCGCCTCGGCGAAGGTCAGCAGCGCTTTTTGTCCTTCGGCGATGAGCCCGTCGCCTTTCTTGGCCCCGAACGCGGCGACGATTTTGGCGGCGTCGGGCTTGGTCGCGCCATTGGCGGCGAGGAGGTCGGCCAAGGTCTCGCCGTGCCGTAAGACGACCAGGCGCTCAGTCGGCTCGGCGGTTTCGCTCGCCGGACTGCGCGGCACGTTGGTGACGTTTTCCGGCACCATGCGCACGTCGATCGAGGCGAATGGCGCGCTTGCCCCGACATTGCCGGCCGCCGCATAGGCGAGGCCGCCGACCGGGTCGAGCCCGGCGCGGCTGGTGCGGGTCAGCAGGAGCTGCGGCGGGATCGGCGGGGCGTTCTTGGCGGCGGTGAAGGCGCGCAGGGATTCGGCGACCTCAGCTTCCGCCTCGGCCGCGCTCAGCCGGTCGGAAATGAGCGCGGCGTCGGCGGCCGTGAAATCGCGGGTCGTGAAGGTCACGTCCGCGTCGTCTTGAACCTGGCCGGGATCGATCGGCTGGTCGGGCTCCTCGATGGAGGCCGCGGTCAGTTTGAGCGGATTGAATTCCGGCACTTCGCCGGCGAATCCGGTCGGCGTCGTCGTCAAGGTCGTCGAGACAAAGGTGAAGGTCCGCGGCTTAACGACCTCCTTGTCGCCGACCTTGATCGTTGTCGCGGCGCGGAACGTCTGCTTGGCGGCGACAATGTCGACCGGCCGCACCAGGCGATCGCCCTTGCCAGGATTGACCCCCTGCTCGGCGCCGGCCGGGCGCGCCGGCGCGGCGATTTCCGGGGCTTGGGCGAAGTTGGACTGGCGGTCGAGATCGAGATAGAGGGCCGAGCCGACCAAAGCGATGCCGCAAAAGCCGGTAAGAACGGCGCCGCTCAGCCAGCGGAACGAGATGTTGCGCCGCTCGTGATGGTCCGGCCGGCGCTCGCCCGCCTCGATCGGCTGCTCGCGGCCAAGGTCGACGACGGCGCGTGAGGGGCCGGCGCGGCGCGGCGCTAGGGCGATCGTGGCGGCCAAACTGGTCTCAAGCTCCCCTCGTCGAACCGATCCGACGGCCGCCTTTTTTGGCTTTTGACACTCCGGCGCGAATGAGCTTCGCGGGCGGGTCGGCAGTCGATGGCCGGGTAGAAGTCGCGATAAACAATGGCGCGAATG